>DATFHI010000016.1:0-3973 GCA_035248525.1 Fimbriimonadaceae bacterium
CTCCATATCCACGAGCGCGTCGCTCCGGAAGCCATCATCCGCGCCGCCCAGCGCGAGGACGCCCAGCGCTCCCTTTTTGCTGACCCAGAGATGGATTTCTCGAAGGAGATCCAGTTCTACCAGCACGAAGTGAACTGGTCGAACCGCATGATCCTGGGCGACTCGCTGCAGGTGATGACCAGTCTGCTTGAGCGCGAGGGGATGCGCGGCAAAGTCCAGATGATCTACCTGGACCCGCCCTACGGCATCAAGTTCGGCAGCAACTTCCAGCCGCGTATCGACCGGCGCGACGTAAAGGACGGCGCAGACGACGACCTCACGCGCGAAGTCGAGCAGGTTCAAGCTTTCCGCGATACGTGGGAGCTTGGCGTCCACTCCTACCTCTCTTACCTGCGCGACCGACTGATCATTTCCCGCGAGCTCTTGGCCGACAGCGGCTCTGTGTTCGTGCAGATCGGAGACGAAAACGTGCACCGCGTGCGGTGCCTGCTCGACGAAGTGTTTGGCGAAGAAAACTTTGCCGGCATGATTGTGGTGAGCAAGACGAGCGGCCTTGGCGCCAGGTATTTGCAGCTAACCTACGACTTCCTAATCTGGTTTGCCAAGGATAAGCAATCGCTGAAGTATCGCCAACTGCACGTGCCGAAGGAGGCAGTTTCCAGCTTTCAAACTCACTATGATGAACTCCCTGACGGGCGTATTGGTCGACTCGACAACCTAACTGGGCAGCAGAACAATGTTGCTTCCTGCAACTTTGAATATGACTTTCAGGGAGCCACTTATCGGAACCCTAGCGGCCGCCAGTGGAAGACCACTCGGGTCGGGATCGACAGACTAGCACGGGCAGGTCGCATTGCGAGCTCTGGCCGCGCGCTGAACTACTTGCGGTTACTGGAGGACTTCCCTGTCACGGACATCACGGATCACTGGACGGATATTTCAGGCAGCGTTCAGAGCAGGTTAGATCCCAAGGTCTACGTTGTGCAGACAGGCGTTCCAGTTCTGGCTCGGTGTATTCAGATGACCACGGATCCGGGCGACTTAGTGCTCGACCCAACCTGCGGCAGCGGCACCACCGCCTACGTAGCCGAGCAGTGGGGGCGGCGATGGATCACGTGCGACACCAGCCGCGTCGCACTCGCCATCGCCCGCCACCGACTGATGACTGCAGCCTTCGATTACTACACCCTCCGCCACCCGAGCGCCGGGGTCGCCGGCGGGTTCAAGTACAAAACCGTCCCCCACATAACCCTCAAATCCATCGCGCAAAGCCCGGAGATCGACACGATTGCGGAGGAGTACCAGCCACAGATCGCGGAAGCGTTGTCTCGGCTTAACCAGGCGGCGGGCAAGGAGTGGATGGAGTGGGAGGTTCCTCGTGACCTCCATGATCTAGTCAAAACGTCCGCAAGTTGGAAGCCGGTCGCGAAAGAGCTCAGTCGATTAAAGGGCTTAGAATTTGAAGTACAGCATCAATCCGAAAGGGTTTCTTGCTGGAGTTACCCGTCTGATCCCGAGGCAGAAGCTGTCCGGAAAGAAGCGCGTGACTTGGCAAACGCGGCTCAATCCACATTGGAGCAACTGGACAGATTGCATGAGCGGGTCAAGGGATTAGAAGCTGCCAGACAAACGACGAGCCTGGAAGAACTGCATGCGGCGTTTTGGAATCTTAAACGAGAAATGCAGGCAAAGATCGACGCCAGCATCCATAAGAACGCGCCGCAAGAAGAGTTGGTAGATCAACCAGAGAAAGAGTCAAAGATCGTCCGCGTCACCGGTCCGTTTACGGTCGAGGCGGTTCCTAACGTTTCGGAGATCAGTGTGGACATGGAGGAGAAGATCTTCGGGGACGACCTCCAAATACAAATCTTCGACCCGATTCAAGGCGAACTGGTGGCCAAGAATGTCGATGCTTACATCAGCGACATGACTGAAAAGCTTCGCAAGAGTGGGGTGGTGGCAAAGGGTAAGGGTCGGCTGAGCTTCATGAGTCTTACTCCCCTGGCGCACGAAATCGTACACGCCGAGGGAGACATTTCGGTTTCGGACGAAGCGGGTCCGGAAGCCCTCCGATGTGCCGTGATCTTCGGCCCGCAGAACGGTAGTATCGGCGAACTTTTGGTCCGCGACGGCCTGAATGCCGCGCGCAAGTACGATGCCATTCTGTTTTGCGGTTACGACTTCACCGGACCAGCCCAAGAGCGATTGCGGATTCCAACCGCCGGACAACAAGTGTTTATGGCTTATATCGCGCCGGACACCGCGATGGGCGACCTTTTGAAGGACACGAAGGCGTCGCAGCTTTTCACCATGGTAGGCGAACCGGACGTAGTCGTCTACCGCCACGGCGATCCTTCCCTCGCCAAATTGGTGGAAGAAGCGGCGTCGCGCGGACAGAAAGACGTTGCAAAGCGAGCCGAAGCGCTGAAGGAAGGCGAGGTCTTCCTCGAGCTGAGAGGCGTGGACCTTTACAACCCGGTGAAGGGCGAAGTCATTTGTGATAGCGGCAGCGATGTCCACGCAATTTTCGTGGACCACGACTACGACGGCAAGTCCTTCTGCATCTGCCAGGCCCTGTTCCCAAACAAGAAGGATTCTTGGAACAAGATCGAGCGGGCGTTAAAGGCGTCGATCGACGCGGATGCCTTTGATGCTTTGCGAACGCAGGTGACTTTGCCGTTCAAGCCGGGGGAGCGGATGCAGGTGAAGGTTGTGGATACGCGGGGGAATGCGGTTGTGAAGACGGTGAGGAAGGAGCACTAATGGCAACAAGCGACATGCAAATGAGCCTAGGACAGGAAGATGACAAGTTGGTCATGAACTGGCTTAGGACGACAGGCGTTGAGATGGAAGTAATAGCCGAATCAACGGGACTCAACGTCTCAAGCTTACAGAAAATCCGGCGTGGTCAGACAAAGAAACCGCATCCTTCAACGATCCAAAAGCTGCGCCAATGTATGACCAGTGATCGAATGCAAAGAACATCTCCGCCGTCACTATCTCTTGAGGCGGGTGGGGGAGAATATTTCACCGCCCCCGAGATACGAGGAACTACCGTGCAAAATCATCTATCTCCTCCAGATACTATTTCTCCAGAAAGTCTTCGGCATCCAAGGTATGACCCTCCAGAGCACCATGTACCTAACCAAGAGATTTTTATTCCAGTTCACGGCTTTGTATGGCTCACTGAATCGGAATTGAAAGTTGTGGATCACCCCGCCTTTCAAAGGCTGCGAAGGGTACGACAGCTAGGGATGGCCCACATGGTCTACCCAGGCGCAACTCATACACGTTATGAACATGTCCTAGGCGTGTTGCATATTACTAGCGAAGTGATTAAGGCGATCCAGGGAAACCACGAGAGAGCTAAATCGAAGGATAAGCTCAAGGACCCAAGCGATAGCTCTCATTGGGGCTTGCCACTTGGAGCACGAGAGTCTGCTTTCTGCAGATTAGCGGCACTCCTGCATGACATTGGTCATCTGCCGTTCGGCCATTCAATTGAAGACGAACTGTCGATTCTCAATCACCACGACAAGGAAGACCGACTAGCCCTCATATTGCTAAATTGGAAAGCTTCGGAACTAAATAGTCAGTTTCTGGGACAAGTTATTGATGAGCTGTATACATTCGACACTCCCATTCAACTTGAAAGCATTAACCGCTCAATCACTCCGACTGAGCTTGTCATCAGCATCATTCTCCACGAGCCTCCCCGATCGGTCACGGCCAATTATCGAACGCTCCTAGAGGAAAGGAGGCGTGAAGATGATGATTCCTGGCCAAAAAAAGAAGATGTTGTCAGGGCTTTTGCAGCAGACTTGGCGAAGGTAGACGTTCGGTTGGAGGTCTGTGCCGACATCGTGGGTAACACCATTTGCGCCGACCTGTTGGACTACCTTCACCGAGATTGGCACCATGTGGGGAAATCCAAATTTTTGGACGATCGGGTTCTTCACTACATGGAAATCCG
>DATFHI010000017.1:0-9185 GCA_035248525.1 Fimbriimonadaceae bacterium
GCTTTTTCTTTTCGCCACGTATCCTTAAGGCAAGCCGAACATACTCAAGCGGCGCGCTCGTGGCTTCCGCAACCGCTTGAATCGCGGCCTCATCCAAGTCGCCACCGTTGGCCGAGCGCAGCCGTTCGGCGAGCTCCAGCATCTGCTGAACCCCGTCGTCGGTTATCTCTGGCGCTGACGGCTCGGTATGAAGTTGCTCCGGCAAACCTGGAATCCTCTGTCGCGCAATTTTACACGTTGGCCGAGGGTCTTGCGGAGCTATACGGGTGTTTGCTCAATAGGTTGCAATGTATGATGCTTCTATGCCATTCGCCCATCGCGTCACGGGGAAAGTCGACCTGAGGAAAATAGAGACAAATGTCGATGGTAGCCTCACCAAAGAAGCTGGGTTAGAACGCACAAAAGAACTAGGAAAAGAGCTGGATAACTTGCAGGAACTGCTCTTTGCGGCCGGGAGCCACAGTCTGTTGATTGTTTTGCAGGGGCGGGACACGGCGGGAAAGGATGGAGCGATCCGCGGCTTGAGCAGGTATCTGAATATTCAGGGTGTCCATGTCACCGGATTCAAGGTTCCCACCCCCGAAGAGCTCGCCCATGATTACCTCTGGCGAATCCATCCGCATGCTCCGGGCAAAGGGTCGGTCGCAATCTTCAATCGCAGCCATTATGAGGATGTGCTTGTGGTGCGGGTTCATGAACTGGCGCCGGAAGCAGTTTGGAAAAAGCGTTACGAGCAGATCAACGAGTTTGAGTCGCTCTTAACGAGCGCGAATACTATCGTCGTAAAGTTCTGCCTTCACATTTCCAAATCTGAACAGGAGCAGCGGTTGCTCGATCGCGAGAAGGAGCCGGAAAAGGCTTGGAAACTCAGCGCGGGGGATTGGAAAGAGCGGGATTTTTGGGACCAATACACCGACGCTTATAACGATGCGCTTTCCAAGTGCAACGCCGAGGATCGTCCTTGGTATGTCATTTCCGCGGATAAGAAATGGTATCGCGACTTGGCGGTTACCGAGACCTTGGTGGAGACGCTCCGTCCGTATAGAGGCGAGTGGATGACAAAGCTCGAAAAGATGGGTGAAAAAGCCAAGGCAGAACTCGCGGCGATGCGTTCCGGCACCCCTACACCGTCCAAGGGATAGAGCCCTCTTTATCCGGTCTCTATACCGGGCCACCCGGTACAATACAGGCTTCATGAAAGTCGCTGTTCTCCCCTTGATGCCGACTCCCGGCACTCCTGCCTACCTCGGCCGGCAAATTTCGAATTTCGCTAGCGAGCAGATTCGATTGGCTTCCGACGCCGAAGTGAACAGCGTCTCGTATCTGACCGAAATCAACGAAGAAACGGGCCCCAAGGTTGGGTTCATTAACTTTAGCGACATGAAGCTCGAGGCGCCCCAGATCAAGGAGCTGTTCGAGCAGTCGGGTGTGGATCTCATTGTCGAAGGGAACATCGCATCGACGGAGGGCGGATTCGACGTCGAAGTTCGGTTCCATAAGAACGGGGAATCGGAACCGGCGCGCACGGAAAATTGGAAGGTTGCGCGGGAAGAGATATTCAGCGTCTTGCAGAAGCTGATCTTGGCCATCGCGGAGGAAGGGCAGGTGGAGTTGCCCGAACCATATCGGACGGAAGGATTGCCATTTGGCACCGACAATCCGGATGCGTTTTTGAAGTTCTTCGAAGGCTTTGATGCGCTGCACTACATCCAGCAAGCGCAGGGACGAGTGGTCAGCGAATTCTCTCCGGAGCCCGCGCTGAATGCGCTGAATGAAGCGATGGAGTTGGATCGTGATTTCTTGGGCCCTTACGAAGTTCTGACTGAACTGTGCCGGGCCTGCACCGCCACGCGCATTGGAAACTACGAACTGATCTTGGCGGCATTGCAAAAAGCAGAGCAGCTGGAGCCGGACGAATTCAAAGCGTTCTTTGTGCAGGGTGAACTCGAGCAGGCGGTTAATAATGCCGCTGGCGCGTCGGACGCATTTGAGAAGGCGATCAACGCCCGTGATCGGATGCACAAGTCTCGAACGGATGACGGGGAAGCCGACGAGACTTACGACAGCGATATGGCTGCCCTCTATCATCGCGTGGGAATCGCTCAATTCCAAGCCGGTATGCCAGTGAATGCCGAGCGGAATTTCCGCAAGGCCCTGGAGTTGGAAGGCGACCAGCCGCAGAGTGCGGATATGTTGAGCATGGTTCTCCAGCAGACTGGACGTGAACACGAGATCTCGCCGTTGTGGAAGGAGATTCTCGATAAACATCCCAAGAGCGCCGAGGCCAATGTGAAGTACGCGGTCTCTTTGCTTCAGTCGGGGCGGCAAGAAGAAGGCACGGCGGCATTCGAAAAAGCTTTGGAAGAGGCCGACGACAAGAGCGTGGTCAAGCGATTCTATGCGCCGCTCCTGGCCAATAAGGGCGAACTCGATCGGGCGATGGACTTCTTCGAAGATGCGTTGGACGAGCACCCGACCGACGTGCAACTGCTCTTGCAATACGCGGAGACACTCAAAATGGCAGAGCGAGATTTTGAGATACCGAAGGTGCTCCGAGATGTATTGAACTGCAATCCGGATCAGGACACCCGGGCGAATACCCTGGGCTGGTTGATCGAATTGGAGCAGCCAAAGCGCGTGGAAGCGGTGGAGTCGGCCCGGATGAAGATGGAATCGGGGGATTTCGAATCGGCGGTCCGGGAGCTGAAGCCAATGCGCAACTGGCTAGCGGATTACTGGAAGATGTGGGCCCTGCTGAGCGCGGCGCACAACAAGCTGGAGCAACCCGAAGAGGCGGAGGATGCGGCCCGGCGCTTGATCGAGCTTTACCCAGGTTGCGAGCCGGGTTATGGTGAACTCAACGCGGCTTTGGGCGCGCAAGGAAAGACGGAAGAGGCTTACCACGTCATGCGGTATGCGTTCCAGAATCTTCCGCAGTCGCTCGGGGTGTTCCTCAATCTTGGATTGGCAGCGAAGCGCGCAGGTCATGAAGATGAAGCCCGCAACATCGCCCGCCAAGTACGCGAGGCGCTCGGTCCGGGCGAGCAGATTCAGGAGTTGGAACCGGTTTTGGCGGAGATTGAGAAGTAAGACGAATGTCAGAGTTTGGCAGAGCTGTTCACGTTGGAGTTTCTTATTTCTGCAAGGCGTGTCAAAGCTGCAACCACTTTGCCATCTCGAAATTCTCCTTCGATATGGCCATCACAAAACCTCTCTCCGCGCTCAAGCAGCCTTAAGTAACGCCGAATCTGATTCAACGTCGCCTCGCGAAAAAATTCGAGCGGAAACGTTGTTCCTGAAACGCTGAATATAACGCCATTCACGACCTTATCTTCCGGTAAGGGCGCATAAGGATCGATACCATCAGTGAATTTACTGCTTGCCTCCATGAATTGCAGCACCTTTGGATCGTAATCCGGATATGGCATGGACATGCAATTTCTCCCATTTTCAACCCATCGTCTTGGCTCCGGCCAAGTCGCGGCCACGAACATGGGATTCGCAAAGGTGGGAAGAAAGTCTAGAAGCCAATCTATCGCCTTGGAGCGCATTAGACATATGTTGGCATTTTCGATGCTGGCTAGAAGTAAAAATGCCCCTGCTCGAAATAGAGAAAGGGCATTCAATTTGGATCCTACTTCTCGACTTCGCCCTGCAAGCCGCGGCGGACGACCAAAAATTTGATCCGTTCCGGTTTGAACCGCTCTCGCAAGACATCGACCGCTTTGTGCACTTTGACAGTGCCGCCGCAGTAGAACAGATCCACCGCCGCGTAGCCGTGCTCCGGCCATGTGTGGATCGTGTAGTGAGACTCCTGGATGATGACCGCGCCGGAAACTCCGTACGGTTTGAACTCGTGGAAGGATTGCGCGACCACCGTGGCCTCGCTTTCTACCGCAGCATCGTTCATGGCGACGCCGACGGATTTCTCCAATTCCAGGGACTGCTTGTCGCAGCCATAAAGCTCGATGAGGAGGTGGGAACCAAGGGACGGTTCCTCTTCCGATGTGAATGGTAAGCCCGTTTCATCGCGTCCGAGCCAAACTCCAAAGGAATCTGGATCGTCGCACTTGATGAGCATCCAACCTTCGTCTCGGGTTACGACGGGAGCAACGGCGTCCTTTTTCAACTCTTTCGGAGAAAAAAGACGCTTAAGCCAACTGAATCGACTTGCCGCTTGGGGAACGGCGATCGCGGCGCCCATGGCCGAGACGGACAGGGCGGAGCTAACAAGGATGAAAGTGTTTGCCAATCACATAGACCTCACATGAATTACCGTGCGCAGACATCCCGTTGGAACGGGGACGCGAGAAACCCGACGAACTAGATATGCCTAACGATGAATTGCGCGGGGAGGCTGCAGATTGGCTGCAGATTTTTTCCAGTATGGATTGCGTCTCCCACTTGTACATCTTGTTGTCAGGCGAGGATCTCTCCTAAGGCAGGGTTTGCCTGCCCAAGCCACCTCACGGTCTTTTCCGTGACGCAAGGCGCATGATACCAGACACCAGATTCAAAGTCAATGTTTTGAACCTACGGCCAATAGGGTCCATTGCCTTATGAAGTTGTCTATTCAGCGAGTCGGCCGTCGTCGAGGTGGACGATGCGGTCGGCTCGTTCCAGCATGGAAGGGTCGTGGGTGACCATTACCAAAGAGCCTGTGCCACGGTTCTCGCTCAGCAGATTCACGACCTGCAGTCCATTGCGGTGATCGAGCGCAGCCGTTGGCTCATCGGCGAAAACCGCGGTGGGATTTCCGAGGAGAGCCCGGGCGACGCACACACGTTGGCGCTCGCCCCCGCTGAGTTCATGGGGAAGGCGGTGCGATTTCTCCGCAACTCCCAACTTTGCCAAAAGCTCCAAAGCATTCGACCGGGAGGCGTCTTTAGGCGAGGCAAGGAGCACGTTCTCAAGGGCGGTCAGATAACCAAGCAGGAAGGGTTGCTGGAATACAAATCCAAATCGTTGCAGCCGAATACGGGAGCGGTCCTCATCCGACATCGAGGCAAGGTTTTTGCCGTCGACAATGATCTCCCCGGAAGTTGGCACCTTCAGGCCCGAGAGCAAGTAGAGAAGCGAGGATTTCCCGGAGCCGGAAGGACCCAAGATGCCTAGGAACTCACCGTCGCGAACTTGCAGGTCCACGTCTCGGCAGGCGTAGACCACTTTGCCGTGGTCCAGATATTCCAAACTGGCTTGCTTTGCCTCGATCAAACGAGCCTCCGCTCCACGATTCCCACCGGGTCGAATCTCTGGAATCTGCCGATGAGGGTCAGGCTCGCCACGGCCAAGATTGCGACCGGAATTGGAATGGTGTACAGGAAGGCGGTTGGATCAAGCGGGTCCAAAGCGAACGCGCGGGGATCCATGAGCCAGGCTTTGGTGACGCGCAGTAATCCGTAAGCCAGCAGAACTCCAAAAATCCAGCCGATTAGGACGACGGAAACCGTTTCCTTCAAGACTCGGTAGAGCAGTTGGCGTTTTGTGTAACCAAGAGCTTGGAGAAGACCGAACTCCACCAGCCGTTGCGACAAGTAAATGTTGATCAACATCCCCATCATCAGGGTGATGACGAACACCAGAGTTGCGATGACAACGTTCAATATTTTATAGAGAATGTTGAACATATCGTCCGTCTGTTGCTCAAGCTGGTGATAAGCGAAAATTTGGGCGCGCTCCCCTTTAAAGTGTTTGGAAGCCCAGCGATCAAGAGTGTCCTGATCCTTTAGGGTGTGCGCAAAGGCGAGCATGACATCCACATCGGGAAAGTGATTGGCCTTGACGTATTCATAATTCGTCAACATCAGCCACATCGGAGTTTTGGCGATTCCTACCACCTTCACGGGGAAGGGGGAAAAGGACTCGTTGTCGTTGGGAGACAGCAAATTCGAACCCAGTTTTAGGTTCAGATTTCGCGCTACGGGTTCACTGATCAATGCCTCCGGTTCCCCGGCCTTTGGCAACCGGCCGTCGAGGGACTTCACGCCTTGGCGGTCGAGCCAAAACTGCATATCGGGTTGCTTGAGGGCAAGAACAGCGAAGGGCCATTTGCCAACGATGCTGACGACTTGGGTGCCGGCGGCCCGCGCCAGCATAATCCGCTCGATCGGAACCGGCGCATTGGCCTTTACATCGGCAACCAACTTTGGAGTCTGCTCGGCGTCGCCGCGCGGAGTGATCGCCAGGGTCTGCTGAGTGTATTGGTAGATCGTGCGAATGGAGTAGGGGATTGAGTTGATCAGCGACACGATGCCGCTAATGAGGAGCACGGCAAGCATGATCACCGCGGTCAAGGGAACGGTTTTCCCGGCGTTGCGGCGGAGGTAAGTGGATGCGGCTAAGGGGCGGAGGACGGCCTTCTTGGCTGCTTCAACAGGATGCACGTGCACTAGTCGCGCCGCCTTCGGTATCTCAAGAAGATTTCGCTCTCAACGGCGTGATGCTCGATCAAGTCGTAATTCTGCAAACTGGATTTCGGCAGAGGATGACCACCCGCGTAAGTTGGCAATTCACGCCCCAGTTTTACTTTGGGAGCCAAGGTCAGGAAGAGCTCATCCACCAGATCCTTCTCCAAGAACAAAGCATTGATCTCGCTTCCCCCGAGGATATGCAGGTTCTTCACTCCGATTTCAGAGCGTAGGTAGCGAACCAGCCACTGCGGATCCACCTCTTCTTTCCCGGCGCGGATGACTTGGACGGACTCGGGCGGATCTACCTTAGATTTAGCGGCGCAAGCCAAATATGCTTGCGCTTCGGGAGCAGAGAAAAACTTGGCATCGAAGGGCACCTTGCCCGACTTAGTTACCGCCACGCGAATGGGGGCTTTGGGATTCCAGTTTCGGCTCGTAGCTCGCAAGGTCTGCGCGCCGAGAAGTACGCAATCAGCGGCGGCTTCGATTTTGTCCATGAGTTCCTGATCGACTTTTGATCCCAGTCCGGCAACGCTTTCGTTCCGATCCCCGATGACCGTCTTACCATCGATGGTGGCGACCATGTTGATGAAGGTGTACGGCCTGTCCGTGGGTGGAGCGGGGAACTGCAGGTCGTCGTAAATGTGGCTCACGCACGCACCGCCGCTTCAGCCATCGCCTTTTGGAGTACATGGAACGGTTGTTCCGCGTAAGGAATTCCGCCAATGATGAATGTCGGAACGTGGAAAATTCCTGTTTTGTAGGCGGGTGCGTCGAACTTCACAATTCGGTCGTCGAAGCGGTTGGATCGGATAGAGTCCAACATGTTGTTTGAATCCACTCCAAACTCCGCTGCCAGGTTGGCGAGGATTTCGGGTTCGTCCAGGTTTTCCCCCCGCTCCCAAAATGCTTTGTAGAGTTCCAAAATGTAGGGTTCGCCCATGCCCGCTCCCAAAGCGAACTGGGCGGCCAAATGGGCTCGGTGAGAGTTCATACGCTTGGGACGGTCGATCTTTGGAATCTCCAAATGCTCTAACGCAAGCATCAGTTCCAGTCGCGTAGGAATGGGCGCTTGGTTTGGAATTGGAGCCCGTGCCTGATCGGGCGGTCGCTCTAATTCCGCCGGCCATAGCTCGTAGCTGCGCCATTCAACCTGGAATTCAAACTCCTTGCGTAAGCGAGCGATCTGATGAACCGCGATCCAGCACCACGGGCAAATGAAATCGTGGGCGAGGGGTATCGTCTGGCTCATGGCTCGATTCTGGCCTACGACGGGAATCGTCTGCCTGTTCCTGGCGCTGGCTCTTCTGGCCGGGCGAGGCATCCTTTTGGCCGCGCAAGGATCGATAATCGAAGTCGAGGGTTCATGGCTTGGGCCTTGGCCGCTAGATGGTGCGGACGATTGCCGGACCAGGCTCTTTCCCAACGGTCAGTTCGACTTGGAGTGCCGCCAAAAAACCACCTATGCCGGAAAGGGAATTTGGACGCGCGATGGAAATGAGATTAGATTTGAGTTTAGTTTTCTCGCCAAGAATGGAGAAAGCTCCAGAGAGGCTCCCGATATTTCCCTGCGGACAGACGGCTCGCGGAATGTGCTGTTCGTTGGCCTAAGTCATGAACGCGGCGAACCCCACAAGTGGACGCGCGCGGCGCCCTAAACGCTGACCGGCTGGCCCAATTTCGCACTTTCATAACCCTTAATGGCCACGCGAGCGGCTTGTAGGCCGTCATGCATGCCGATGCTTGGCTCACGGTTGGCGAGGATCGATTGCACAAACTCATCGAACATCATGTAATCCAAGTCGGATACATAGCCGGCGGAAACGTGGGATTTTCCTTCATTCGAATAGACATCTACGCCTGGGCCGAACATATCAAGCTCGATGACGCCCGCATCGCCAACCACGTTCATCGTGACGTCGCCCCAAGTCTTGTAGCCCTTCGGTCTCGACCAGCTTGAATCCAGGCTGCAGAAGACTCCGCTCTCGAACTCGATCGTCACCATTGCGGTGTCGTCCCAATCCTTGCAGTACATGTTGCTGCCAATTTGGGCTTGAACGCGTGCCGGCTCAGATTTGAGGAGGACGCGAAGGAGATCGGCGACATGGACGACGTGATCGATCATTGCGCCCCCGCCGGACTTCTCCGGTTCGGTAAACCAACCGCCGGGACAGGTTCCCCGGTTGGTGGCGCAAACCGCCTGGATGGACCCGATCTCGCCCGCAGTTACGCGGTCGATCAAGCGCTGAAAGGCTGGCGAAAACCGACATGGGAACGCCGTCATGAGTCGAACTCCGCTGGACTCCACCGCGTTCCGAATCCTGCCCTCTTCTTGTTCACTGGCGGCTAGCGGTTTTTCACAAAGAATGTGCTTGCCCTGGCTCGCCGTTCGCTCTATGAGTTCCGCGTGCCGAAGATTTTCGCTCGTTATTGCGACGGCGTCGACTTGGGCCATTAATGTATCGAAGTCGGAGAAGAAGGGAATCTCTTGCGACTTGGCATAGGATTCTCCCCTGGCAATATCGTCGTCCCAAAGTCCAATTAGGTCGGCATTTGGATTGCGCTTCAGGCAATGCACATAGCTGCCGGTGTGGACATGGGCGGGGATCAGAATTCCGATGCGAACGGCCATTGATGGAGTTTAGCAGTCGGGGCTCGATGGAGGGGTCAATGTGACCGCACGTTCGTTGCCAGAGAATTCAATGGAGATATTCCAGGCATTGCTCTCAACGACCAGACCGGCCGCCCGGTCTGGCCACTCAATAAGGCAGAGCC
>DATFHI010000018.1:0-5102 GCA_035248525.1 Fimbriimonadaceae bacterium
TTTCGATTGAGTTTTGAACCGAAGTCTCCGTGGGAGATATGAGCAGTACCTTGGGATCGCGAACGAGGAACGTGTCGACGATGTCGTTTTGCCGGGCCGGATCGCCGCCGGCATCTTGCATGTCGAAGGCAAACTCGGCCTTGTGGTTATCAGCCGCCGCTTTAGTTTCAGCGTCGAAGACTTTCCGCCAGGGATCTTGGGAATTCGCCTGAGAAAAAACGACGAGCGGCAAATCCTTGGCAGGCGCGCCGCCCGTGCTACTATTGGCGGCCGTGTCGCCTCCGCTGGAACATCCGACAACTCCTAATGCGCAGATGAGCGCAATCGCAAACCTCATTGTTAAGTCCTCCTGCCGATATTTTGTAGATAAACCGCAACCAGTATGATCAAACCTTTCCAACCCATGCCGACATAGGTGTTCACTCCCTTCAACACGAGTAGCACGTTCAGGCACACGATAAACAGGGCACCAAGGAAAGTGCCCAGTACCCCCCCAACGCCACCTACGAGCGAAGTCCCGCCAACCACGACGGCGGTTATCGCGTCTAGTTCGTAGCCCTCGGCGGCACTTGGGTCACCGTTGGTGTTTCTGGCGGTGAAGACTAGGGCGGCCAGAGCCACACAAAGCCCATTCACCGCATAGGCGCCAATTCTGATCCAATTCAACTTGAGCCCGGCGTACCGGGCAGCTTCTTCATTGCCGCCCAAGGCGTAAATATTCCGACCAAATACGGTGCCCCAAAGGGTCCACGCCGCCAATGCTGTAAGGCCGAGCATAATCCACGCACTCACCGGAATTCCGGCAACGGGGGCAATTAGAAATTCCAGCTTTTTGCCCAGTCCGCTGACCGTGCCGTTGTTTGTGTACACGTACGCAAGTCCCCGCAGGCTGACCATTGCCGCGAGCGTCACGATAAACGGTTGGAGGCGGGTGGCGCTGACAATCCAGCCCATCAGTGCTCCTATTACGACTCCCACCCCGACGCAGTAAGCGATCGTGATGGGAACGCCCGCTCCGCTGACGATCCAGGTCGCAGCAATGCAGTTGATCAAACCCACCAAACTGCCGACGCTGAGGTCGATGCCGCCCGTCAGGATCACGAACGTCATTCCAACCGCTAAAATTCCCGGTACGGCAAGTTGGTTTAGTACGTTCGCCAGGTTCTGAGGAGCGTAGAAATGTTGGGCGTCGAGCCGAAAGGCAACGATGAGCAGGATGGCCAAGCCGATGAGCCCCTGATAACGCTGAATGGCAAATGTCCGCGGGAAACGAAATTTCGGAACGGAAAGCGCCATCGAGTTTGAGTAAAGTTCGATATTGAGGTTGGTTTGTCCTGCCCGGAGACATAAAATTGAAACGCAGTAGTTGGTTTTTGTTGGGTTTATTAACCGCGGTCGCCCCGGCGCAGACGGTGAGCGTCTCGTCTCTACTCGACGAAATGCCGAGTTTGGACTGGCTTACTTCACGTCCACAACCGTTTTTCCATGCCGCTCAGGCTAGTAGCTACGATCGAGCTTCGACCTCGGCAAAAGACTCCAAGACCTGGTTCGCTAATGGGGACGCCGGCAAGTTCATTCGGGTTGAGGACAAGAATGGGCACCAAGAGTACGTGATGGCGGATTTGAAAGGACCTGGCGCCGTGGTGCGCGTATGGTCGGCAAATCCGATGGGCACTATTCGCTTCTATTTCGATGATGAATCCAAGCCGCGGCTCGAATCGAAGATGGGCGACTTGCTTCTAGGGCTTGTCGCGCCGTTTAACGATCCGATCGCTTACGGTTGCTCACAGGGCGCAAACATCTACTTCCCGTTCCCCTACGCTAAATCCCTGAAAGTTACGGTGGAAAACGACAAGCCTGGAATTCCGCCGCTCTACTATCACGTCGGTTACCGCAGTTACGAGCCCAGCACACGAGTTGAAACATTCGATCCGGCCAAGATGCCGACCGCGAAGGTTCAGTCCGTTAGCAAAAAGCTGAGGGATGGAATTCAACTCTCCGGAGTAACCAGGGATTCGGTTAAGACCATGTTGAAACCAGGCGGGCGGCCATTCAGCCGAACCATTCGAGCGAAGTCCGGTGGCGTTTTGAAAATGCTTCGGGTGCGAATCCCATTTCCCCTGGTGATAAACATCCGAGCGATGGATTGGGATGATCCCTTCCAGCCCCACAATGTGCTGCGCTATTCCATCCTACGTATTAGCTGCGACGGTGAGCGGACGGTCGAGGCGCCTTTGGGCGACTTTTTCGCCACCGCTCCGGGACCAAATGAGGCCAAGAGTCTGCCCATCCAAGTTACTAAGGACGGAACTCTGACCTGCTACTGGCCCATGCCATTCCAAAAGCAGATGGAGATCTCCATCACCGGGCCGGGCAAAGTTGAAATCCCGATGACCGTAGATTTGGCTTGGGCGGACCGCAAGTTCACTCCGGAAACCTACTACTTCCGGGCTATTTACAACACGGATATTGGCAATACCCGGCCGATGCGAGACATGGAATTCCTCCATGCCAATGGGGAAGGAATGTTCGTCGGTACGCACCTGCATGTCACCAACCCAACTCCGGCATGGTGGGGTGAAGGAGACGAAAAGGTCTATGTGGACGATGAGGCTTTTCCCAGCACTTTTGGCACTGGTACCGAGGACTACTTCGGCTACGCCTGGTGTTCGCCGCAACTCTTCAATCGGCCCTATCACGGCCAGGCGCGCTGCGATGGCCCCGGCAATTTTGGTCAAACCAGCGTGCGGCGATTCCAAACGTTCGACCCGATTCCATTCACCAAGTCCCTTCGATTCGATATGGAGATGTGGCACTGGGCGGAAGTCAATGCTCGGTACGCCCGCACGACTTATTGGTACTCCCGGCCAGGTTCGAAGGTTGAGCGCAAGCCGATCTTGCCGAACGATTTGAAGCTTGTAGAAACTACGCCTCCGGCACCAGTGAAAGGTGCGATCGAAGGGGAAAAACAGAAGGTTCAGACCACCGGCGGCAAAGTCGAGATGCAGGAAGGCTTTTGGGAGCTTTCGGGCGGAAAGCAGATCTGGTGGATGGACGGCAAGGAAGGGGACAAGTTGACGGTTAATTTCCCGGTCGCCAATTCCGGACGCTACCAGTTGGTTGGCAACTTCTGCCACGCGCGGGATTACGGCATCCATGCGATTCGCTTACTGGACTCAACCGGAAGAGAGGTCCTGCCGGCAAAGACATTCGACTTTTACGGCACCGGGGTCAATTGGAAAAAACTGCCCATCGGCACGGCCAACCTGACAAAAGGAGAATACGTTTTGGAAGTCGTTTGCAAAGGGCGCAGGGAAGCCGCTCTACCACGGCAGATGTTTGGGCTGGATTACCTGATTCTGGAACCTAAGTAAACTCCGCGGGTGAGTCCGCTTTGGGAATGGGATCAGGCAATCTTCCGGGCGATTCACATTGGGTTGCATCGGGACTGGTTGGACCCCGTCTTTTGGCTGATCACCACCACGGGGCTGGGCTGGATTCAAGCAATCCTGATTTTGCTTATCCCATTGGCCGCAGACTTGCGCCACGAACTCCGTCGCCGCCCATTTATTCAGGCGGTGCTATCCGTATGGCGGAACCCGGTGTTCGCAGTGTGGCCTTTGCTGGTCACAACCGCTGTCTCGGGTCTCTTCTTCGCCCAAGGGATCAAGCGGGCGATCGCGGCCAGGGACCGCCCCAGTCTCCTGAACTACGCCCACCCTCAGGAGGACATTCTCTACAACAGCTTCCCCAGCGGCCACTCCACCACTGCATTCGCCATCGCCTTTATGCTCTTCTTTCTCACGTGGAGAACAGATCGCGCTTGGGTCGGCCGGTATGCGCTAATTTGGGCGACGCTGGTCGGAATAAGCCGCATCTACCGCGGCGTCCATTGGCCAACCGACGTACTCGGCGGGCTATTCGCTGGATTACTCAGCAGCACGGTCGTGTATTGGATTACAGTGGTACTGCCCAACTCCAAGCAACCTGGACCCGAGTCGTCGGTATCCTCCAATCAGCAATGACCGCCAAACCTGTGTCTCAATCGCGCGTCGAAATGGCGCAGATCATGCAACCGAACGACGCCAACTTCCTTGGCAAGGTTTTTGGCGGACGCGTCTTGGAAATGATCGACTTGTGCGCCTATGCCGCAAGCGCCAAGCACTCCGGCCGCATTTGCGTGACCGCCAGCTTTGATCGCGTTGATTTTCATGAACCCATCAACTTGGGAGAACTGGTCACCCTGATCGGTTATGTCAGCTATGTCGGCCGCACCAGCCTGGAAGTGACGATCGAGGTTTATGCCCAGAACCTGATGACCAGCGATCGGCGCCATACGAATACGGCTCGGGTCACGATGGTTGCTCTTGACGCAAATGGCAAGCCGGTCCCCGTGCCCGGACTAATTGCCGAAAACCGGGAAGAGAAGTTGAGATTCCTGGAAGGGAAGTTGCGACGGGAATCCCGGGCGCTCAACTCCGAGGCGTTTCTTTCGCGCATGTCGAAGTTTGAGCAAGCCAATGATGCTGAAATCGAAGCTTTGCTTAAAACGGATCGACTCATCCCCGGATAATTGCCTTATCATATGACTATGGCGGGACGTCTCGCAAAAATTACGGCGGGAGTGGTTTTCGTCGCCCTTGCTTTTGTCGCGTACCGAGTGGCCACCGCCAAGGTGAACGAGGATAACCACAACTACGAGGTTGTTTATTCCAAACCTGCGGGTTGGACGGAGCTGCCGAAGAATCCGCAAACTCTCCTGTTCGCTCGCGATCCAAAGACAAAATCCACTCTCCGGGTTTCGGCGACGCAAGTCGTTTCAGAGACGAACCCGGAACCGGATGTGGACACCAAAGCCTTGGTGGATACGGTGGTGCGAAATGCGCAGGCGAACCAGCCGGAATATGTCACCAAGCAATTAGCCGATTACGACAACGGCCACGTCGACTTCAAGCTGTATCAGAAAACCGGGAAGCACAAGACGATCGTGGTCGCGGTGGCGGTGAAAGGGAATACAACCATGATGGCAAGCATGTCCAATACCGGAGAAGGCGGCCAAAAGTTGGCGAGTGGCGACCACTCTCAGTTGCTCTCATTCTTGG
>DATFHI010000019.1:0-7150 GCA_035248525.1 Fimbriimonadaceae bacterium
CAACGGTTCACAAAGGAAGCCAATATATGGACCCGGATCCCGCGCCTACCGAATCCATCGCCTCGGTAGCGTCGCCCATCCGCAAACCCGCCGTCTACCGCCTGCTCATCATCGCCCTGTTGGCGGAAATCGCCTATGGCGTGATGAACCTCTCCACGATGCCGGTCTACCTGGCAACCAAGGAGATTAATCCGCACGCGCTATTGCCCAGCGGGCGGGGGTTTGGGGAATCTGTAATTGGACTCGTCCTCGTCGCATTTCTTTTAAGCGAGGCGATTTTCAAGGGCCCGATGGGCCACATAGCCGACCGCGTTGGACCGAAGCGACTGATGCTTATCGGGCCTGGGCTTTCGGTTGGGACTTCCATCCTCAGTTTGTTCGTGCCCCATGGTGGAGGCTGGTTTGAGATTCTTTGCTTTGTGATTCTCCGGGCGATCGACGGGCTTGGTGCGGCGATGCTTTGGCCGGCAGCTTTCTCAGCGATGGGCGATGCGGTAGAGGACAAGGAACGTCAACAGGCGATGTCACTCCTGAATTTGTGCTACATGCTGGGTATTGCCCTTGCCCTGCCTATCGGTGGAATCGCCAATGACCTCGCCGGCGTCAAATGGGCCGGATTGATTCTTTCCGCCGCCCTCTTTATTTTTGTCACTTTGGGAGTCTGGAAGCTGGTTGGGGCGAGTCACCATTCCCAGACCGCTACTGAAGGACACGAAGGTTTTAACTTCGGCGAATTCATTGAGTCGTGCCGCCAGATTCCGACCTTCTTGATCATCGCGGTTGTGACCTTTACCGGCATTGGCTTTCCGATGGCGATCTTTAAGCTCTTCCCCATTCAGCAATTCGGAATGAGCGAAACCCAGATTGGCTTCTTGATCTTTCCGGGAGCAATCGCAATGGGAATTGCAAGCGTCCCAATGTCCAAGTTTGGGGAGCGCATTGGCCGGGCCCGTGCGGTGCACCTCGGCATGGGTCTGTGCTCTGTGGGGCTGGCGGTAATTGCTTTAGGCGCAATCATTCCGTGGCTCCGCAGTCCCTGGATCCTCGCCATCGGTGGGCTTCCGGTTGGAATTGGGTTCCTGCTCACGATTCCCGCCTGGATGGCCAGCGTGGCGGATATCAACCCCAAGAAGCGCGGAGCGAATTTGGGGGCGGTTATGACCGCTCAGGGGCTCGGAGCGATCATCGGAGCTCCGATCGGGTCTTGGATGTACGACAAACTGCAACACGTCGGTCTGGGCGAATCGTTCGGGCGCTATTCCCCATTTATCGGGTGCTGTGCGTGCGTGACGCTCGGTTGGTTGCTCAGCTTGCGGATTCTGCGCGACGTTCGCTCGGCTTGAAATCAAACGGCGCACAGTGGATTCCTTTTTCCGTAATGATCGCCTTGATTAACTCCCCGGGCGTAACATCAAAGCCGGGATTCCACACGTCCACCCCCACTGGTCCAACTTGTACGCCTTCCACATGGGTTAATTCCGTCGACGACCGTTCCTCGATTGGAATCTCGTCGCCCGATTTCATCATCAGGTCCAGCGTCGATGACGGCGCGGCGATATAGAACGGGATTTTATGATGTCTGGCCAAAACAGCAAGACTGTAGGTTCCGATTTTGTTGGCAGTGTCTCCGTTAGATGCAACTCGGTCGGCCCCGGCAATGACGCAGTCCACCCGGCCCAGCTTCATCAAATAACCCGCGGCGCCATCCGCAATGGCGTGAAATGGAATCTGATCGTACATCAACTCATAAGCCGTCAACCGCAAGCCCTGCTGGCGCGGCCGAGTTTCGCAGGCATAAACGTGTTCCACTCTCCCTTGCGCATACGCTGTGCGAATGATTCCAAGAGCAGTACCGTGCCCCGCAGTTGCCAGGGAGCCTGTATTGCAGACCGTCAGGACTCTGGACCCCGGATTGATCAGCGTCGCTCCCAACTCTCCGATCCGCTGGTTCATTTCGAGGTCTTCGCGCTCGATCTTCTCCGCCTCGGCGAGAACGGTCGGTAAATCCCAGTTGGGCAAGCTCGCAATTCGATCCAGCGCCCAGAAGAGATTGACGGCAGTAGGTCGCGAAGCGGCAAGAAGTTCCTTGGCGGTGTCCCGAGGCGCCCCATTTTGCGCAGCAAGGGCCATGCCGTAGGCGGCGGCAACTCCAATTGCAGGCGCTCCGCGCACCGCCATCTCACGGATCGCCTCCGCTACATCCTCATGGGTTTTCAGCTCCAACCAAACTTCCTCGACCGGTAACCGGCGTTGGTCGAGCATCAGAAGGCGTCCGGAATCCCAGCGCAAGGGGACGAGCGGCATGGCTCAAAGGTACCCTCAAGTCGAGAATCCCTTGACTATTCTAATTTTTGAAGACAATTTGATTTGGGGACCCCGGTTAACCAAGACGGCGGCCGCGTTCGGCCATGAACCCGTAGTGTTGTCAAAAATGCCGCAGACAATTCCGGATGGCGATGCGGCAATCCTGAACCTGTCGTCCAAAAAATTCCAGCTAGACGACCTCGTGCCTGCCTTGAAAGCAAAAGGCATCAAGGTGATTGCCCATGCCGGCCACAAGGAGAAGGAATTGTTCGAATTGGGCAAGGGACTAGGGTGCGACGTATTGGCAACTAACGGCGAGATCACCAACAAGCTTGACAAAATTCTTGCCGAATTGTGAGTTGGCACTGAAAGTGCGGAACAACCACTCTTGTACGCACGTCGTACAAGTGGCAATCCAGATGGATCGCCACATATCCTGAAATGATATCGGGGAAGCAATTATTGCTTCCCCTTTTTTCTGTCACACCCGCTCAACGGCTATTGAGCCTTTAGCGCATAAACCTTGACCTCGTTCAAGGAGCCCTTCCCGCCAGACCGATTCACGATTCGAATGTACCTAGAGCGCGTCGTCTTACCTCGATAGGGAACGTATCCGTCTCTGCTACCGCGATTCCGTCGCGTCCAATTGGAGTCCAGATCCTTTGACCAAAACTCAGTAGTGGGCGCGCTTTGGCCGGTTGAATAGGTTTGAATGTCGAATTTCAGTGGCATAGAACTGGAGTGAATCTGCACTTCGCCGATGGGACGATCCCGGCCAAGGTCGATTTCAATCCAATCGCCGGGTTTGTCGCCAAGCTCGACCGAAGTAGCGACATTCTCATCCACGAGAGCAGCGAGTTTTGCCGGAAGAGATTCAGCAACATCAGTTACCAAACGGTCCTTTGCCAGGTTTTGTGACCGGTCGAGCGGTCCGCTGGGAGCATTGAACCGAACGTCCACGATCGAGGCGGCACGATTGCCGCGATGGAACGCATCCGCCAGTTGCCAGGCTTTGATCCAACCCCATTCCGTTTCCCCGTTGATCAAGGCGCGAATCAGGATCGTGCCGTTGGTGCCGTTGGATCGCAGGTCTCCGAAGGGATTCCGTTTCAGCGTATGAATCGCATCCTTATCGATAATTCCGGTTTGCACATCCTTGGATTCCAAGATAACGGTGCCGCCATTTTTGGTGAGCACGGTTTGAGTTGGAGTGTCCGGTAGCCGGTCTCCATCGAGTTGATAGAAGGAGAGCTCAGCTCCATCTAAAGGATTTCCATTCAAATCGGTTGCCCGTAGGATGATGGTTGCAGGTAAATCCCAGAGGACGCCTTCCCTGATTTTGCCCGCCTTGCCTAACGCCATATTGATGGCCGCGACCTCGATTCCGCTCAAGAGGTCAGTGGGCTCCAACGGACGCACTTCCAGCAACGGCGAATAAACCGGAATATAGACGATCGGAAGCCCGGGCGGGAGGAGCGACTCGTTTCGGGTATCCCCGAAGCCGCTGATTCCCGAAAATGGGTCTTCATATGCAACCGTTTGATCCTCCCAAACAATGGTCTTCTTTGGGTCTTGACTGGCCAGGCCCGTCAACTTAGTTAGCAGTTGCCGGACGATCTCCGTATCCGAAGGACCGCCCGTTAGATCGAGATCGATTTGGGCAGATTCTTGATCCGGGACAAGACGAATCCTATCCAAAACACCTTCTAACGCGTAAGAGAAACGACTCTGCGCGAAGTAAACGTCGTTTACCTTTCTGGCCAACGCTTGTAAGGGATCGGCGGAAACTTTTGCTCCGGTGAACCCGACGGGAATCGCGTCTTCTTGAATCTCAAGGGCGTCATTGTTGGAGTTGGCCTCGGCCGCTGCCGGAAAGACGCGAAACAGGATGGGTTGAAGTCGGTGATCGGTGTGATCCGCCCTGGCGGCTTTCTTAAGCTCGACCTCTGTTTCTTCACCCGGAGCGAGAGACTTGCTCACGTCAAAGCGACTGCCGGTCTTTTCTCCAACCGTCCATTGGGCGCCAAAGGGCGCGGCGGCCGCTGAACCAACATTCTTCACAATCGCACGATACGCAGTTCCTTCCCCGCTACCAACCTTTTGCAGCCATTGCACACTCAAGTCCGGGCCAGCGGCAGGTGCGGCAAGGGTGTATTCCACCACGAGCCGAGGTTTTCCGGCGAAAGATTGGCTTGAATAGAACTCGCAGGGGCCCGAAAAATTGATGGCGAATCCGTGATTTTCGAACCAGCGATCTCGCATCGATTGAACTGCATCGGCGAGATTCTCGATTGATATCTCCTTCTCGTGCTCCGAACTGGTCGCTTGCGGAATAGGAGGAACATCTTCCGGTCCGGTCGCCCCCGATTGTTGCCAATCGGTCTTACGGCTTCGACGCTGCTTCCAAGTAGCTGCCCACTTGACGGGATCCGCCTCGCCGGGAGTCGCGCTGAACATCGGCCCCTCGCCCCATGGCGCTTTCAGCATCCCAATCGACTGAAATACCGGTCGGTCGGATGAGGAAGGCGACAGATACAGCGTCGCTTTTGAAATCTTCGCTCCGGCGGGGATTGCAGACTCCAAGTCGCCAAATTTGATCAAAATCGTTCGGCCCTTTCCTCCTTCCAATGTGAAGAGTCCACCCATCGACTTGTCCGGCGATGCGGAGGTTAAGTAGGTGTCTTCCACCGCCCAATAACCGGTGCCGTTCACCTTTGCTCCGCGGAACAGGTCGACGGTGGAAGTCTGCGGTTGTAGTGAGGGAGCGATGCCGACCGCGAGAAGGAAGAGCATCCTAAAAGTTTAGCCGTTTGCTGCCGGTTATACGGCGATAGACCCGTCCCAAAAGAACCTCGGATAGTTCTCCGGATCGTCTTCGCCATCTGCGAATGCAGCTAATAGCTTTCCGATCCATGGTCCAAATTTGAACCCGTGGCCACTACAGGCGCTGGCAAAAAATCCGCGCTCACCGATGCGGCCAAGCAGAAAATCTTCATCGATCGTCGACGTGTACACACACCCCTTCACAAGGTTCAATTGCGCATTCTCGATTCCAAATCTGCGCAATGCCAATTGACGAATTTCGTCTGCATGTTCCTCCCTGGGGGTTCGGTCAAGATCGGATTCAGTCACATCCCGACCCAACTCATGAACCCCGACCTTGAAATCGATTCGATCCGGTTCGGTGGGAAAGCCGTACATTCCCAAAGGACCGTCTTCGATCCAGACTGGCCCCTCTTGCGGCTCAGCGGGGGCGACGTAGCCAAATGTTTGCAAACTAGTTCGAACAGGCACGGGCACGAATTGGCGAATCCACGGCCCCGGACAAACTACAAAAGTGTCGAAATCGCGCTCCAATTGCTCCCAGTGCACCGGATAGTCTGGAAGGATTACTCCGCCCAGCGACCGCAAGACGGAGAGGTTTGCCTCAACGGCGGCTTTTGCGTCAACCCAACCTGCTCCAGGTGTCCATATTCCGACTTCGTCCTCGTCGAGATTGAGATTTGGAAGCCTTTTGGCAGCATCGCGGGGCCCTAGCGCGTCATGTTCGACCCCCAAATCTTTTAACCCTCGCGCCAAGCTGCGTAAATTCGGCGAATTGGCCTTACCGAAGTAAAGGAGTCCCACTTCGTAAAAGAGCCGTCTGTCGGCCTGGCGTTCCAACTCGCGCCATAATGGGTATGCCCTTGCCATGCATTCCGTATAAAACGGATCTGGATATGCCTTGCGAACAATACGGCTATTCCCGTGAGAGCTACCGAGGTCGTGTCCTAAGCTGAATTGCTCGAACAGCGCCACGTCGTGCCCGCGAATCGCGATATACCGAGCCGCGCTGGATCCGCATATTCCTGCTCCGACTACGGCTACTTTCACAGATAGGATTATGCAAACAAAAGGGCCCTGGAGATTCCTCCAGGGCCCCGTGAGTTTGAACTATTCGGCGGCTTCTGCCTTCTTCGTGGACTTCTTGGCAGCAGTCTTCTTCTCTGCAGCCGGCTTCTTCGCAGCGGTCTCTTTCTTTGCCGCAGGCTTCTTGGCCGTGGTCTTTTCGACCGGCGCGGCTACCTTCTTCTCCGGCTTGTCCGCAACTCCTGCTTTCGCTTCTCGGATGGCAGCTTTAATCACCTGCTCTTTGCGTTGGCGTCTCTTTCGAATTTCTTTATTCTTAACTCGCATGTATGCTCCTATGCGCTGAGCGCGTAGTCCGAATAGGATACCTGAGTCAGGTTCAAGCCCGCAGGATTCTTTCGATATCGTCGCGGGAAGGCACGGCCACCCCAACATGGGTAACGACGGCCGCAGATGCCTGCGCGGCGAACTCGAAAATGTTTGGCTGGAATCCAACTGAGGCCATTCCCATCGCAACGGCAGCAATTGTGGTGTCCCCCGCCCCCGCGGTGTCGAAGACCTCCACCTTCTCCGGGCTGATGTAAAAGCTCTCGGTGCACATGCCGTATTCGCCCAGGGTAATTAAGATGTGGCCGATTTTGTGATCCCTCTGAAGCTTTAAGGCGGTATCCCGCGGCATGTCGCTCAGGCCGCTACCATTGGATTGCCGTAAGATGTCCTTCGCTCCGACGGCTTCCGAAGCTTCTCGCGCATTCAGGCTGACCAAGTCTGCGCCGGAGTAGAACGAAATTCCCGTTGGTTTGGCGTTGGCAACGACGGGGATACCGTGCTGTCGTGCGAGCTGAATGCAATTCGAAATGACGCCGGCCGTCAAAACGCCCTTGTTGTAGTCGCTAAGGAGCAGTGCGCGAGCTCCAGAGATATGCTCTCGAACATTTCCGATTACCGATTCTTCCACGTCAGGATCGATCGCTTCATCCGATTCGTGGTCGACTCT
>DATFHI010000020.1:0-4710 GCA_035248525.1 Fimbriimonadaceae bacterium
TGACTGCTGTTGATCCGATCATCGAGTTCGTCCGCCGCGAAGTACGGCGCGTGGACGTCAAGGTTGCATCAACTCAGCTAATTGGTCCGCTCCGAGACATCGACCTTCCCGAAGCAACTCGGATCAAGATCGAACAGGCGAGAGTTATTTCAACCAGTTAGAAAACCGGGGCGTGTTCGAACTTCTGGCCGAGAACCATGCCGGAGTCTCCGCCGATCCACTGATCGAGGGTCGCCGCATAAACGGATCGGAAGTCCGTCTCGAAGCGCACATCCCCATTCGCCAGGTTCTGCAGATCCGGATTCGAGCCGTGCATGCCACCCTTGACGGATTTACCGATCAGGAGCATCGGGCCAGCTTGGCCGTGGTCTGTGCCCTGGCTGCCGTTTTCAGCAACGCGGCGACCAAATTCAGAGAAGACAAGAATGATGACCTTGTCCGCTTTCCCGCACGCTTCCATTTCCTTCTGGAATGCCCCAACGGCGTTTGCAAAGTTCGTCAAAAGCTTTGCCTGATTGTCGGTCTGGCGCGCGTGGGTGTCGAATCCGCCGGTGCTGAAGTAAACGATTCGAGTTTGGGGCGAAGTCGCAACCAACTGCGAGATCTGCTTGAATCCATTTCCGAACGGGTCATTGGCGTAGGTTTGCTTTGGCGTGTACTTGGTGAGCTGGGAGGCCAAGACATCCATTGCATCGAGGGCTGTTCGGTTTGCCCTTTGAACGACGGATTCCAAGGAGCCCGGCTTCGCATCCTTACCCTGGATTTCGCGGAGCATGCGCTCGGTATCAGGGTCTCCAATCATGTTCTGGATGTCAGCGAGACTGGCAAAGCAGGGGACGCTGGCGGTCTTTCCGGCGAGAGCGAGCGGCTTTTCGGTGGAGAGTCCAAGCGCATAAACCGGATTCGCGGCGGACATAGTATCCATGTGACGCCCAATCCAACCGTACTTCAATTTGCTATCGGGCGAAGCAGACTGCCAGATGTCCATGCTCTTGAAGTGAGAGCGATTCGGCTGTGGATAACCGACGTTTTGCACAATGGCGACTTGACCCTTCTTGTATAGCTCAGCAATGGGAGCCATACCGGGGTGCAAACCCATCGCTTCGTTCAGCTTTAAAACGTCTCCTTCCGGAATGGCGATCGTTGGCCGAAGCTGGTAATAGGTCGAGTTCGCATAGGGCACAACCATGTTGAGACCGTCGTTTCCGCCGCTGAATTGGCAAACAACGAGAACGGTGTCCTTGGCGAGCTTGCCGTCCTTGTTCAGTTTGATCATGTCGGCTTCCGCGATGGTGGATAACCATCTCGGAGCAACGAGTCCAACGGCAATCATGCCGCCCCGTTTGATCGCGTCTCTTCGGCTAATGAGTTCGCTCATGGTTTGTGCTCTCTGAATTCTCTCCTATGGTAACGATTGTTGGACGAAACGCCAAGTATCGTTCCATTACATTTTAACGTCGGCTTTGACGTGCATACGGCGGTTGAGTTCACTGCAAGGTAAGATGCGCCCATGTCCAGGCTAGGGATACCTACCTTGGGATGGCTGACCGCGATCCTTCTCAGCCTGGTCACACTATTCGTCTTTGGGACCTTGCGCAACTACGGCCCAGATTCGACCGTGCGCAAATTTCATGAGGCGGCAATTGCCGACGACGCTCAAGCCGCTGCCATTCTTGCAACTCCCAACTTTGATTCCGCATCAACTCAGGAACTCTGGACCTTTCTAAAGGGGTTAATGGCGAATGGAAGCACCGAGTATGAAATCGCCCA
Organism: Fimbriimonadaceae bacterium; assembly: GCA_035248525.1. GTDB lineage: Bacteria > Armatimonadota > Fimbriimonadia > Fimbriimonadales > Fimbriimonadaceae > 55-13. Next base: position 1,771 of record DATFHI010000020.1, read on the forward strand.
AAACCAACGACAGGCGAACAAGTGCGCAATCGTTGTTCGCTATCGGTCTCCATTCGGGGACCAACGCTCGCTGATTTGGGTGGTTATTCGGCAGCAGGGGAGATGGCTCATCGACACCAAGGAGACCACCTTGGCGGCGCGATACCTTCTGCGGCGTAGGACTTAGCTTCCGAACGGATTGAGGTACAAATGAACCGCATGAATCGCTCGGGTCGCGTCAGTTTGCCCCTGATAATCTTGATTGTCGTCGCAGTTGTCGCGGTCACGATATTCTTCCTTGCCGGCGAATCGCCTTCTGGCGTGGCGACGAAGTTTCTGCTCGCCCTCGCAAGAAAGGACGCGAAGGCCGTCGCCGCGCTCAGCTATATGGGCCCCATCGACGAAGCGGAGAAAGTGAAGCGGTGGCAGAAGACGCTCGATGCCACCAAATACTGGCGCTTTAACTACGCCATTACGGATACCAGTCAGCAGGACGCAAACAATGCCACGGTCCGGATGAAATGGATTAAGGCGGCAGACCAAGGCGGGGCATTCGAAGAGAAATATGAATTGCCAATGGTTAAAAAGGATGGGAGTTGGCAAGTCGATGTGCGGGGGATAAGCCGCGAGATGTACCCGTCGCTTCCTCAATAGCTCATGCGTAAGAAAGCCAGCGAGACTCGCCTATACCGGCAAGAAATGAATGACCGGATTCTCAACTCCGGATTCAAAGAGTTCAACCGCTTCTTCGCTCTCGACTCGAACGCTTATCAAGAGGGGGCGATTAGCGTCAAGAACAAAGAGTTGATGGGGCTTGTCGGCAGCCTTGTCCTTCGATGCAACGACTGCGTTTTCTATCACCTGGACCGTTGCGTAACCGAAGGCTCTACGCGCCAAGAGATTTTAGAGGCGCTGAATATCGGATTGGTGATCGGAGGTTCGATCGTGATTCCCCACCTCCGCTACGCATTCGAAGTCCTTGATGAACTTCAGGCAGAATCATCGAACAATTAGGATGTCGATGATTCGCGTTACCTGCTATATCCGACCCCATAAACTGGAAGCGGTCAAGTCGGCACTGTCGCTGCTTGGCATTTCCGGCATGTCCGTTTCGGAAACCCGCGGTACCGGTAACAGCGAAGAAACTAGCGCCTGGTTTGGCGGTCAGGAGCAACTGGTAGCACTTCCAATTCGCTCTCGAATTCAAGTCGTGGCGCCCTCCGAATTGCAAGAAGAAATAGTCGAAGCGGTCCTCGCCAACGCTCAGACGGGCCAATCTGGCGACGGAAAAATATTTATCGAGCCCGTTCTGGATGCCGTCCGAATTCGCACTCTGGAGCGAGGCACGGAAGCAATTTAAGGCGTAGGATGAATGGATTGCCCCCTTTATCCGTCATACTTGCGGACAAGGGACCCTAGAATCATGACAGCTTCACTTATCGCCATGGCGGTGTTGGGCCTCGCCCAGGCCGGCGCCCCCGTTCTCAATTTAGATGTTAAGGATCGCGATGCCATTAGTGGCGAGCGAAAATTCCGCGTACTCGTGGAGTCCAAATCCCCGATTTCCCAGGTCGAGTTCTACGTAGGATCGGACCTTCGGGATACGGACACCAGCACTCCTTACGAATTCAAGATGGATACCTTGGAAATGGATGACGGCGACGTGAAACTCACCTTCGCTGCCTACACTTCCGACGGTAAGTCCAACAAGAAAGCGGTAACGGTAAAGGTCGATAATGGCGTATCCAAGGGCGCGGCATTTCACATTCAACAGGCTGAAGAACTTCTCCGAAACAGCAAGTGGGACGAAGCGATAACCGCCGGACGAATTGCTCTGAAGGCAGAAAAAACGAATAACGAAGGTCGAATGGTTTTGGCCCGGGCTTATAAGGGCAAGGGCCAATTGGACCGCGCCCAGAAGTTCGCGGAAGACGTCGTCGCCGATGATCCAAAGAATCTGAAAGGACTCGAACTGGTCGCGGCGATCAAACTTCAGCAAGCTTTTGCCACAGTTAACCATGGCGGCAATGCCGCGGAAACTCAAAAGGCCATAGCGGAGGCGATGAAAGGTGCAGTCGAAGCTCGCCGAAAGAGCCTGGATATGCAGGTCGACAATTTCGGCGCAGTCACCGACGCGAATCGACTCCAATATGTGGACTTGGCTATCACTGCCGGCCGATATTCGTTGGTGCCACCTGTGTTGAACACTGTCTTTGCAAGCGACATCTCCAACTCGGCGATCGGAAATCGCCTCGCCTTCGTCCAGGTGAAGACTGGCAAATTCGCAGAGGCCCGCGCAACGCTCAAAGACCTTTCAAAGCGGAATGCGATGGACGGATATTCCTATGCTTTGCTCAGCGTGATCGAGAACGAAGCCGGGAATCGCCAAGCGTCGGAAGATGCCATGAAGGAAGCCGTTTTGTCCGACGGCGAGAACCTGGGAGTTCGAACTGCCCAGGCTTACATAGCATTAAAGAATTCGAACCTGAATGTTGCCAACAAGTTGGTCAACGAACTGGCAAAGGATGAGGGTCAGCGAACCGAAGTGAACTACTTCCTGAGCGCCTTGACAAATCGACTGCAGGAATTCGAACAGAGCCGACGCTACTTCGAGCGATCCGTCTTGTCCGAGCCCGCAAACGCCGATATGTTCGTCGAGCGCGGAAATGAGTCCGTTCATGTCGCCCTCTTCGGAGGGTTGGACAAGAAGGATGCGGACCTCCAGTTAAGCGGAGCCAAGATCCTTTACGAAACTGCGGTCGCGGCTCAGCCGACCTCCTTCCAGGCGCTCACTGCGCTTTCCATCGTATCGATGCTTCAGGACAACCCGAAGGACGCGGTCAAGTACGGCGAAGCCGCAGTTGCCGCCAATCCGAATTACTCGGGCGGGCATTACGCTTTAGCGGCTGCCTACGTTGGGCTGGCGAAGCTGTACAGCGACCCCGCCAACCGGGAACAGGT
>DATFHI010000021.1:0-10300 GCA_035248525.1 Fimbriimonadaceae bacterium
GCATTAGAGCCGAGGCCGCCAGGATCCTGAACGATATCGATTCATTGAGAAACAGCACTCCCGCAATCGCCACGATTGCGGGAACGGCTAATTGGCTGATCGCGGCCCTTGAGGCGGTCAGCTTCGGCAATATCAGATACCAGAGCATATAAGCGGGCGCCGACGTAACGGCTCCACTCACCACGGCGAGCAGAATTCCTTTAAGGGAAGTATGGAATCCGGCAACTCCGCTGCAAAGCAGCAACATAAGCGCGAAGGGGACCGACCAGACGAAATTCACTTTCGTCGCGTGACCGGGATCGCTAGCGTGTCTGCCCCTCAGGGAGTAAATGCCCCAAGAGATTCCCGCCACGGCCATCAGACTTGCGCCAATTGGACTTGGCGCGTGGAGTCCGGGTGCGACTAGGATGACCAATCCGACTTGGGCCAGGATAAGCCCAATCCATTCGATTAAGCTTGGCCGTTCTCCCTTCCAAATTCCCCAACCGATCATCGTCAACTGCACGGTGCCGAAGAGAATCAGCCCTCCCGTGCCGGCAGATAACTGCAGGTACGCAAAGGAAAATCCCGCCGCATAACTAAACAGCAGCGCGCCCGACAGCCAATTTCCGCCCGACCCAGCTGCCTTCTCTCTCTGAAGGGCAACGTTAACGGCGGCGAGCAGAAGTGCGCCGCACGCGAGCCTAATTGCGGTGAACGTCGCCGCATCGAACGCGCGGTCGGCAAGCGCCAACCGACACAGGATGGAGTTCGACGCGAATGCGACGAGGGTGAGAAGAGTTAAAAAAAAGATGCGGGCAGACACCAGTGTTTACTTAAAGCCTCTCCGCATCTTCTTCACTGAGTCTTAGCTCGTTTTCAGCGCATCATCCGCGGCGCGCTTGATTCGAGAGCGGCGATCCTTGATGTTCTGAGCTTTTTTGAATACATCCACATTCCCCGCCTTGTCCCAAGTGGCAAGTGCGTTGATCGCCGTCACCACAACTTGAATCGGCGCCCGGTCGTTGATCAAGCTGCGGAATTTGGCAACCGTCGCTGCATCCTTGGGCAATCTCGCCAAGGCTTGCGCCGCCTGTGCCTGTCGATCCATGTTCTTATGGTCGAGTTGGCTCATCCAAAAATCCCGCAAATCCTCTCGGTTCAAGTTTGCAAGCGCCGACACCTGCCGAAATACCGGCTGCTCAAGGCTGTTGTCCGCTCTCAACTGCGCCACTACCAATCGAATTGTCGCTTCGCTAGGATTGGCGCTCAATAATCGGTTCATGGCTTCCTGCCGATCCGCGGCAAAGGGAGCATATTGGAGAATCGTGTCTAGCTCCGAAGCATCCCAATGGAGAGTTGGCATTTCCCGAAGGAAGTCATGATTCGGATCCAGCAAAACCGCCGACGGCTTGGTCGAGGAGGGAATCTCGAACGTCTCTTCTGCTTTCGTCAAATGGATGGGATAGGTGTTCCTTGCCGCTCCAGTCGCCAGCCAAACCTTTGCCGGAATATCATAAATCGGTGTTCCCGCGCTGGTGTCCTGTGTCTGTTTGACAGTCAACTTGACCTTGCCAGCATCATAGATCCAGGTGTAATCCAAGACTGGATGGCCCGGCTTGTCGATCCATTGGGCCCAGAATGGCTCGCAATTGATGCCGGTCGCTTCCGTCATAGCACGCCGTAACTGGGCACTCTCAACGGGAGTATGTCGCCACTTTGTCAGATAATAGTTGAGCCCGGCAAAGAATGCTTCGTCGCCCAATTGACGACGCAGCGTGTGCATGACCGAAGAACCTTTTGGATAAGTATGCGAGTCGAACATCGCATCGAAATTCGGGAACAGGTGTGTGCTGATTGGCCGCTTGTATCGACGGGCTTCGGCGAAGTAGCTCTGCATGTTGTTCTCGACTTCCCAGTCGTAACCCGTTTTCCCGCGGCTGTGCTCCATGTAAATGGATTCCATGAAGGTGGCGAAGCTTTCGTTGAGCCACGCATCGCCCCAGTGCATACAGGTAACAAGGTCGCCGAACCACTGGTGTCCCAATTCGTGGGCGTTCAGGCTGGCCATCCGGCGGAATCCCTCTCGAGCCTCCGTGAGACTTCCTTCACCGAGGATTGTTACGGAAACGTTCTCCATTCCACCGCCGAAGTCGTACATGGCGCACTGGGCATACTTCGGCCAAGCGTATTTCACGCCCAACACCTTGGAATAGAAAGAGAGCATATCTTTCGTGTCGCCAAAGGAATCGTCGATGAGATAGCCTTCGCCGCGCGGAACGACGTACCAAAGATCCACGCCCTCCCATTTGTCCTTTTTAATGTCGAACGGCCCGCCGCAAACCGCCAACAGATAGGTTGCATGGGGCTGGGTCATCTTCCAAACGTACGTTTTCCGTTTCTTATCCGCACTTAAGGAAGTTGAAGCAAGAACTCCATTGCCGATCACGTCCCAATCGGACTGCACGGTCGTGTGCGTTTCGGAAGTTGCCAGGTCGTTTGGATAGTCCCACGTCGGCGCCCATTCGCTGTTGTAGTCGGTTTCGCCCTGAGTCCAGAATCCGACCCGAGTGGGGTTCGTCGCGGTGGGCGATATCCAGTGGAAACCTCCTCCTGATCCAAACCCGCCGCCCCGACTGTTTTTCGCCTGATATTTGACCTCGATTTTGATCGGCTTGCCCTTTACCAACGGCCTGGTGTCGATAAACAGCTGTTTGCCTTCATGGCGGAACTTTGCATCGACTCCATCCACCTTAACGGATAGGATTTCCAGGGTCGTGCCGGCGTGAATCATCACCGTGCTGATGCCGTTGCGCAATGGGGACATAGTGCTGGTAGATGTCCCGCGGTAAAGCCGGTTTGGATAATCGATGTCCAGATCGACGGCAACATGCAATAAGTCGCAGGTTCGATCGGGTGCGTATTGAATTCGGGCTTGCGGCGGCGCGAAAGGATTTCGAGTCTGCGCAAAACCAACTCCAGACAGGGCAAGCGGCAACAGAAGCGCAAGGGCTTGGGCTCTCATAGCTGAAAGCTACCTGATCAAATCTGGATTTGGGATATTCGAATTTGCCGCAAGGCGGAATCCAACTGTTCCGAGCGCATGTCCAAGGCATATGTGGCAGCCTCGAAATCAACGGCAACGAATCGGACTTGGCTCCCAATTGCCCATCGCGGTACTAAATGCAAATCTGCTTCGATAATCGTGCCCAGACGTGGATATCCTCCAATGGTCGGACCATCGGGACCGACAATAATCATCCCGCCGTCAGGCGTATGCTGAATGGCTCCAACGCAAATTGGCTCTGAAGGGAGTTCTGATGCCGTCCCCAATTCGCTGGAAATGCGAACTCCAAGCCGAGTGAATTTTGGAGTGACAATTCCCAATAATTCTTCCGCATTCTCCGAGGTTGGAAGATAGCGCATGGTTTGAGACTGCTCAGGCCGCCAATCCAGTCGCATGTCCTGAGCGTTTTCAGTTGAGACTGAAGCTGTTACGCATCTTCCTTGGATCCGAACGCTGCTTCCGGTGGCGACGGATAGCCGCACTCCCAATGGGTAGCTTCTGGAATTGAATGTCAGATACCCGTCGATTCCGACGACCGCCAATGATCCGCCCTCAGGCAATTCCACCACCGCCCAACCGTTCAATATCTCAAGTAGGTTTCCGTTGGGCAAAAGGGCTTGGACAAGTTTGGCGGATTCTGTATCCCACGGTCCCCCGGTCGGATTTCCAAATCGACGTCGACCAGTTTTCGGAGCATCTAACCAATGGACAAGCCCGCCTTGCTCTCGAACCCTAAAATCCAATTTCGTATCCCGCGTCCAGAAGAGTTTTGTGGACTAATTCGGCAAATTCCAGGCAGTTAGGAGCGTCGCCGTGAAGGCAAATGGAGTCGACGGTAGTTGCCAACTCCAATACCTGACGCTTGATCTGCTCGGGATCATGCAGGACGGCTCCCGGTAGGGATCGGGGAGTAAGCCGTCCATCAGGCAAATAGGCGCGGTCGGCGAACCCTTCCCGAATCAATCGGATCTGGTGATCCAACGCCCAGCCGATCGGCAGCAGCATCAAAGCAAAGCCCTGCCGTGAGAATTCATGGACGACTTCCCGGGCCAAATCCGACTCTGGCGATTGGGTTTCAAACAGCAGGTTGTAAAAAGCTCCGTGCGGTTTAACATACGTGGGCTCTGGAAATTCTGCAATTTGCTCCATGAGGCTAGGTGCGAATTGCCGCACTTCAGCTTCGCTTGGCCTCCTTCGACCCATGGATTCTCGGTCCGGAAAGCCCGGATGCGCGCCCACCCGGACCCTTAATCGTTTGGCGAGTTCGACAGTCTTACCCGTCAACTCGGAAGAACCTGCGTGAACCCCGCAGCACACGTTTGCCGAAGTCGCAAATTGAAGCAGCTCGGCATCGACTGGAAAACCCTCGCCGATATCCACATTCAAGTCGATGCGCTTCACAAACGCTCTCCGCGCAATCTGCCGAACTCAGATTCATCCACACGGTAGAACCGAATGCGGTCGCCCGCTCGGATGGGAAAGTAATTCTGCGGGACGTCGACCAGTTGGAGCGGGCATCTGCCGATCAGGTTCCAGCCACCGGGGGTCGCCGAAGGGTAGATCGCAGTTTGTCGACCCGTGATCCCCACCGAACCTGGTTCAACCCGAATCCGAGGAGAAGGACGCCGCGGCAGTCCTGAGATGCTCTCATCCAAGTAACCCAGGTACCCGAATCCTGGGCAAAAACCCACCGCGTAGCAGGTGTATTCTTGGCTGACATGAGCTTCCACGAGTTGTTCAGGAGATACGCCTAACGCATCCGCCGAATCCAACAAGTCCTCGCCCAATTCATAACAAACCGGGATGTCGTGATACTGCGGCGATGTCTCCGGCCAAATGCTATTCACCGCATTCTCGATCATCTCATTTAGATCCCGAATAGACTGCAAGCGATTTTCAAAGTAAATGCCGACCGTTTCGTACGACGGCACCGCTTCCTGGAATCCCTGAAACAACCCCTGGTTTGAATTCAATGAGTCCGCAATTCGATAAGCTTGGCAAGGTAAATCCCGGAGAATGACCGCTCTCTCGCCAAGTCGCTCGACCTTCATTTCCCAAGAATACGCCCTATCGGTTATCATTTCGAACATCTCATGACGCCGGAAATCCCCGTCACTCTTGGACCAGATTCAACGCTCCCGCGCTACCAAACGGATTTTGCTGCGGGAATGGACCTCTGCACCTGCGTAGATTTTTCGCTGAACCCTATGGAGCGCAAGTTGGTGCCCACGGGACTGCGGATGGCGATTCCAGAAGGATATGAAGGGCAAGTTCGGCCCCGGTCCGGACTGGCGTTGAAACATGGAATTAGCTTGGTGAATTCTCCGGGGACGATCGACAGCGATTATCGGGGGGAGATTGGGGTCATTCTAATTAATCTTGGAGGCGAAATCGTCGAATTCAAAAAAGGGGATCGAATCGCTCAATTTGTGATCTGTCCAGTTAGCCGGGCAGAGTTGCGGTCAGTCTCCTCGTTGGAAGAGACCACCAGAGGTGCCGGAGGATTTGGCAGCACCGGGAAAGGCTGAGTCGATGATTTGCGATCGTTGCTTTGCTTCGGTAAAGGCAGACTCCGAGTTCTGCCCGGAGTGCGGAGCGCCCGTAGGATCCGGCCCCGCCGAAGGGAGCGATGCGGCAATTTATCCGGAACTCGCAAGGGTCAATTTGCTCCGAATGCGTGGTGAGTACAAAGCCGCGATCGACCACTGTCGCACGATTCTGCGGAAATTCCCCAACAATGTAACGGCAAACCAATTGCTTGGGGATTTGTCCCTCGAGTCGGGCGACCTGGAGCAAGCCAAGGAATGGTACGAATTGGCCTTGGATATCGCTCCAAACCACACTCAGATCCAACGAAAGCTGAACGATGTCCGGGCGCGCATCGAACACAAAGAGACCGAGGGGCTTGTCGAGCAGATCGGTCTGCCAGCATCGAAATCCAAAAGCGGGTGGGTTGCAGTAGGGCTGGCGGTACTTCTGGTGGCTGTCGGGGGTATTGCTTACATCGTCGGAACCAGGAAAAACCCCGATCCCCAGGGTCTTCCACCGAAGCAGACTTCATTCACTGCTCCCGCAAACTCCACGACGCCCAAGCCGCCGGATTCTCCCGCGCAGAATCTGCCAGCAACCCAAGTCATTGCCGCCGAGTCAGCTGAGGAACTAGCGGTTGCTCAGTTGATCAGCCAACGCAGCCAATACGGTTCGAAGCTGTTGGGGTTGATCGAGGACAAGCGGGCATCTCACTTGATCCTTACTTATCGAATTGAATCACAGGATGACCGCAAACTTATCGGCGCAGAACTGGCAATCACCGCACTCGCCAACAACAGCGCCACTCGACTGGTTACCGTGCGGGCTATCTCTGAGGGAAATGTTGTTTACATTGCCGACGTCCACCGAGAAGCTTACGAAGAAACGCTAAAGGACGAGTGGAAGCAGCAGAATGGCGAGGAGCCAGCGGCGATCGCGGGTCATGTGATGACCCAAGAATGGCCCGCTGCTGGTGCCGCCTCGACCACTGAAACTCCGCCAACGACCGGCACTCCATAATGTCCGACATGCGGCTTTCCGTCCAGCTCTATACCGTCCGAGATTCGCTTGCCAACGATATTTCAGAAACCCTGAATTCAATCCGCGACATCGGGCTTGAATACGTGGAATTGGCGGGATACTCCGGCTTATCTCCTGAGAAATTCCAATCTCAATTGCTAGCGGCCGGACTGCAAGTAAGCGGCGGCCACTGGGGTCTGGACCAGTTGAAGGATGTGGAAGCCGTCTGCGAACAAGCAAGGTTGTTTGGTCTCAAGCACATAATCCTCCCTTGGGTTGGAGAGGACTCGTATCAAGGGGGATGGTTGGAATTTGGCAAGGAGTTAGAACCACTGGCCCGGGCGTATTCCGATCGCGGGTTCACCTTCTCCTATCACAACCATGCCTTTGAGTTCAAAGCTGGACCCGGCAGCACTTATGAAGAGATGTGGGCGGGTACGGAAAGCGTTTTGCAGGCTCAACTTGACTTGGGCTGGGTTGCTTACAGTAGCCAAGATCCGGTGGAGTGGTTGAACAGGCTCGGATCCAGATGTCCAACGGTGCATCTAAAAGATTTTTCCGGCAACGCAGACTCGCATGATGCGATTGCCGGCACTGGAATTTTGGATTGGAATGCTATCCTGCGCGCAACCCAAGCCAATGGGACGGAATTCGGCGTGATCGAAATGGACCGGCCGCCGGGCGATCCCGTGGAATCCGTTAAGGAGTGCTTCGATTTCTTTCACTCCAAAGGCCTCGGGTAGGTCGCCTGGAACCGGTTGCGAACCTTTGGGAATTTCCGACAGTTTAACTAGAAGCGGAATCAGGAATTAGCATGAATCGACGAAGTAATGCGGGTTGTGGGAGGTTCGGAATTGCGGCGGTGATCGCGATCATTGCGATCATCGGATACTTCAGCAAGAGCTCGGTAAACCCCGTCACGGGCGAGAAGCAGCATATCAGTATGAGCCCGGACCAAGAGGTTGCGCTTGGACTCCAGGCCACTCCCCAAATGGTCTCGGAGTTTGGTGGTGAAGACGATGACCCTCGACTTCAGGCGCTCGTCGATGAAGTGGGCAACGAAGTCGTCCGTAACTCAGACGCCAATGGATCTCCCTACCAATTTGAGTTCCACCTGCTTGCCGACCGGGAAACGATCAATGCATTCGCCTTACCGGGCGGCCAGGTTTTTATCACCCGCGCGTTGCTTGATAAGCTGAAAACCCGCGGTCAATTAGCGGGAGTTCTGGGACACGAAGTAGGCCACGTCATTGCTCGGCACGGTGCGGAACACATGGCAAAAGCCGAGCTCACCCAAGGCTTGACCGGAGCCGCAGTAATGGCTACCTACGATCCGAACAATCCTAGTTCCGCGAATTCTGCCGCCGTGGCCCAAATGATCGGCAACTTGGTGAATCTGAAGTACGGTCGAAATGATGAATTGGAGTCCGACAAGTTCGGCGTCAAATTCATGTCCGAAACCGGATACGACCCGAGGGCGATGATCGAGGTAATGAAGATTCTCAAGGAGTCGACTGAGGGCGGACGCCAGCCCGAGTTCTTCAGTTCACACCCAAATCCGGACAATCGCATCGAGCGCATTCAGGCCGCGATCAAGGATCAATTCCCAAACGGCGTGCCCAACGGACTGAAGCCTTAATTTGCATCCAGTAGTCGCTTCAAGACTGTGCGTGGTTGCACAAGCGCCCAGTTGCGTTCGGCGATCCAGGTTTCACGGTACCAATCTTGAAATGGTGAACGCTCCGCTTTTCTTAGAAGCGATTGAAGATCATCTAAATCCTTCAGCGCTGATTTGCAAAGCGCCAAAGTGGTCTCTCTACTTGGTTCAGACATTGCCCGTACTAGCTTAATCGCGGCGGCGCAATTAAGTCGATCGATCTCCGCGGGCAACTCGAGATTCTCAAAGAATAACCGCTGTCGGCCAGCATCTTTGATGTATTTCTTGGCCACATCCAAGGCCGTTCTCAGCTCCTCTGAATGTTGCGCACGTGCTAAGAGCATCGGCAAGGTCTCTGCCAACGCGGGCGCGAACTTCTCACCGCGCAGTTTTTTGTCCAGCGATTCCACCGCGCCGATCACTTTCTGACCTCCAACCTGGATTTCCGCCGGCTTTTTCATGCCCTGGAAGTACATTTGAATTGCCGGGACCGCGGCGTCCGTTCCGAAATACTCGCGGGACCACCAATGCAGGTATTGGTCCGATGAGTTCGGAGTCTGAAATGCTTTATCCCCCGACCACATAACATCCGCAATGAACCGGGCGCCCATAACGTATTCGCGTAGTTCCGACACGTTGACGAGAATGTAGTCCGTTGCATTAGCGGCAACGATCTTCCGAAATTCCCGGTCGACCCGCTCCACCGGAACCATCTGGTGCACTTGCTTGGTCAACGCCCCGCCCAGATACGCAAGGTGATAATAGACGCCCTGCTTGCCCGCTGCATCGGGTGCCGGCAAGCCGCGCATGTTGCCGTCGTTATCGTCCGGCCAGACAACGATGGTTCCATCCGGCACGTGAAGTTTGCCAGTTTGATAGAAAGGCAACATCTCGGTGTACATCGTGAAGTGCATGAGCCGTGGAGTTCCGGGCGGAAGCAAGTTGTCGACCAGGTTTGCTTGAAGCGCCAGCACTTCGTTATATGCCGCGATCTTTTGGTCTTCCGACCAACCCTCAGGGAACCGGTAACCGTAGTCGTTGGTGCCGCGCAGACCGATCGGATAGATCGCGTCGATTCCGCGGTTGTCCTCCACCCCCGCTTGCCAGTACCGCAGAATTCCCTCTCGGTTGGCCAACCAATCCCAGTTGGGAGTTATGCCGCGCTTTTCTGCCAACCCGCGATTGAAGTGATAGGGGTCCGAAAGAAGAATGTCGTAGTGGTGGCTGGTGTAGGCCAATCCCCAATCCGACGCCATCTTTTGAATTTCGAAATGGCGCTCAGTTCGAACCCACGGGGCGACCATGTTCATCCGAAGTCGCAATGCGGTTTCGAAGTACCTTTCATACCATTGCTTCGGCACGGTTCCATTGGGATCAGGCACTCCATCTTTGCGTTTTGGACGGGGAAGAATGTCCTCGTCATCGTGAAAGAATCCCCGCCAGCGGACCGTGGGACTAGGTTGGAAATGATCGACCTTGCGTATCGCCCAATGATCCCGTTTCTTAGGTAGGATGCCGGTCCAAAGATAAAGCGGATCGACTCCCAACCGCTCGCTCAACTCATACAAGCCAAATGCTGCACCGTGGGCGTCGGCACCGACGATCAGCACCCCTCGACGATCGGTTGTGATGCGGTACGACTCCGGCTGCATCGGATCGGGAACGATTCTCACCTCAAACCGCGGCGGCCCGAACCCCTCGGAATTCCCCACGACGCGAACTCCGAGTTTATGCAAATCGTCGCGAAACAACTCGGCCGCTTTCTTTAAATTCGAAGGCGGATTCGCAGGAAGGATGAGGTCCGCTCGATCAAACACTTTCACATCGTCCGGCTGGATCGGGCCACTTCGAACCCACGATCCAATTCGCGGTTCGTCCCAAGGACCCTGAGAAAATCCTGCGCATGCGAGGCAAAGCAAAAGCACCAGCCAGACCTGTTTCACGCTATGACTTTAGCCCATAGGATGAACCTGGTCCGCTGGTAGACTACGGGCCGCGCGCGGGCGCAAATGAACTCAAATGACCGACAGCGGCAATATCGATCTCAC
>DATFHI010000022.1:0-5174 GCA_035248525.1 Fimbriimonadaceae bacterium
CACGTCGACCATGGCAAAACGTCGTTGCTCGATTACATTCGCAAGGCCAACGTAGCTGCTAAGGAGCATGGCGGTATTACCCAGCACATTGGCGCTTATCAGGTTGAGTTGCCGGAAGGGAAGATCACGTTTCTTGACACCCCCGGCCACGCGGCTTTTACCGCGATGCGCGCCCGCGGCGCCCAGGTAACCGATATCGCAATCCTTGTGGTTGCGGCAGACGACGGCATCATGCCCCAGACCAAGGAAGCGATTCAGCACATCAAGAACGCGGACGTGCCGATGATCGTGGCGATCAACAAGATAGATCGTTCCGAGGCGAACGCCGAGCGCGTCATGCAGCAACTCACGGAGTTCGAAGTGATCCCCGAGGCTTATGGCGGACAGGTGATGTGCGTCCCAGTATCTGCACATACGGGCGAAGGGGTAAAGGACCTCCTGGAGGGCATCTTGCTTCAAGCCGAAGTTATGGAGCTTAAGGCTGATCCGAAGGGTGAGCTGCAGGGATCCGTAGTTGAGGCGAAGCTAGAGAAAGGCCGAGGACCCGTGGCTACGATTCTGGTTCAAGAGGGCACGCTGAAAATCGGCGATTCCATCGTCGTTGGAAACACCTTCGGCCGAATGAAGGCGATGACGGATTACACCGGCGAAAAGATGACTGAAGCCGGCCCCAGCACTCCGGTCGAGATCCTCGGATTAAGCGACGTGCCGCAAGCGGGCGACAAAGTGGAGTTTGCCGAAGATGAGCGGTCCGCCCGTGAAATCGCGGCCAGTCGCGTGCAAGACGAGCGCGCCAAGAACCTGGTTGTCAAAAGCCGAGGAATGACCCTCAGCGAGTTGAGAAAGAAGCTTGATGAAGAGGAGCTCAAGGAACTCAATCTCGTTATCAAGGCCGACGTACAGGGATCCGTGGAAGCCGTTCGCGGGATGCTTGAGAAGGTCAAGAACGAAGAGGTCGAGACCAAGATCATCTTGAGCGGCGTGGGTCAGATCACGGAATCGGACATTCTGCTCGCCAATGCGGCCAACGCGATTGTGGTCGGATTCAATGTCAAACCGGAAGGCAAGGCAAAACAAGAAGCCGAGCGGCGCAAGGTTGAAATACGAACCTACACGATCATTTACGAATTGATCGAGGACATCGAGGCGGCGGTCAAGGGCATGCTCGAACCGAAATTCGAGGAGCAGCACCTGGGCGAGGTCGAGATTCGAGTCCGCTTCCAATTTGGCAAGAAGGGAATTATCGCCGGTAGCTATGTCACGGAAGGGAGGGTCACGCGAAATGCGCTGTGCCGTGTCCGACGGGCCAATGAACTGGTTTATGAAGGCAAGATCGCCACGCTCAAGCACCTCAAGGACGACGTCCGCGAAGTGACGATGGGAATGGAATGCGGAATCACATTTGAAAACTGGGAAGGATTCCAGGAAGGCGATAAGATCGAAGCCTTCGAAATGATCCAGATCAACGCCTAGCGCAAACCCTGAGTTAGAATGGTGGTATGCCTGCCACCCTTGCTCTTGCCATCGTTGCCCTCGCGAGTCAGACTGCGCCTCGTGATCCAATTGGGGGGCAGACGCCAGGGACCCTAGCAGCGGCACTTGGCGGTGTCTGGGTTGGCACACTTGAGTACCGCGATGTCCAAACGGATAAGCGCGTGAGGCTCGCGTCGATCTTGCGGGTGACTCCCGGTCCAAGCGGCCAATCTTTCACGTTTCGGTACATCTACGATGATCCCGCCAAGGTGATTCAGTCCACCAGCACGGTAAGAATCGGTGAGGGCACATACACCGTTTCTCCGGAAGGCGAGCCGTCCATCCAATACCGAATGAACGGCATGAACAAACTCAACGGCGGATTTGGCACTTTGACCCTCGAAGGAGAAACTTCGGAAGACGGCAGGAAGGTCGACGTGCGGACTCTGATCCGGGTCAGCGCCCAAAACCTATCTATCCGACGAGATTCCCGATTCGAAGGGACGAAGCAATGGAAATTCGCAAGCGATTACCGCTATTCCCGGGTTCAGCAACCGGCTAACCAATAGCCAGAAGGGCCGCAGAAAATTTTTCGACGAAAAGCTCCATGGCGGGCCTCGGTCCGACACTCACTCGTATGTAACGTTCTAGCGGAGGTTGTCCGGGTTTTCGAACGAAGACACCAAGTCCCCTCAGTTCCAACAGCATGCGCTCCGCGGCTTCTCTCGATTCTAAGTCGATTAAAACGAAGTTGGTGTGGCTTGGCCTGACGCCTTGGATTGCCGTCGCCAACCAATCCTTGACTTCAGTCGTTTGCTGCACGACATCGCGAACGAATCGGATGTCCTGCAAAGCGGCAAGCGCTCCCGCTTGGGGAATGATCCCCACGCCAAAATGCATCCGAATTTTGTTTAGGAGAGAGACCACTTTGGATTCGCAAATCGCGTAACCGATACGGACTCCGGCCATGCCGAATCCTTTGGAAAACGTTCGAAGTTGAACTCGTCCCGGCTTGATTCTAACCGGAGCAGAAGGGGCGAAGTCTGAGTACGCCTCATCCAGAATCAATAGCGAGTCTGGGCTTATCTCGAAGTCGTCGAGCGGTTGCCAAGTTCCCGAAGGGTTGTCCGGGTTGGCGATGTAGACAATCTTCGAAGCCTTGGATAGTTCGCGCAGTTCTTCGAGGTTCACCCGCTCATCCAAGTACTCCGCAAAGGAGAGGTGTCCCCCTACAGAGTGGACCGCATACTCGAAAGTCGGATAGCTGCCTCTGGTAGTTGCGGCAGTATCGCCGGGGCCTAAATACGCCCGGGCAAATAGCATCAAGAGTTCGTCGATACCGCCGCCAAGGATGACATTTTCAATTTGGCAATTGTGGAGTGAGGCGATGGCATACCTGAGTTCAAAACCGTCAGGATCGCCGTACAGAAAGCTATGGTCCGCCGCTCGCTTCATTGCTTCCGTTGCCATGGGCGAAGCGCCGAAAAGACTTTCGTTGGCACCGAGTCGCAGTTCAAACTGGCGCCCAAGCTGGCGCTCCAGACTTTCTGGCCCGACAAACGGCACGGACTCCGGAATAGAAAGCACGACATCGGTTGCGCGTGGACCCACTTTTGGAGCATAACCCACGAAGGCATCGACGGCGATCTTTCGCAGGTTTAAACCGTCAATAGGGTGTTGTCTGCTATGAGATCTCGTCTACTCTTGCTCTTCTGCGCTTTGTGCGCCTTGTCGTCTGCTCAGTATCCCGGCGCAAAACCTGTCCCCAACCCTTGGCGTTCCGGATTCAAAACCATCACGGAAC
This sequence comes from Fimbriimonadaceae bacterium, assembly GCA_035248525.1. Lineage (GTDB taxonomy): Bacteria > Armatimonadota > Fimbriimonadia > Fimbriimonadales > Fimbriimonadaceae > 55-13. Next base: position 3,278 of record DATFHI010000022.1, read on the forward strand.
CCCATGCGCGGGAGATCCTTGGTTATCTCGCGGGACCGGAGTTGAGAGGGCGCGGATCGCTTAGTCCCGATTTTTTTGCCGCTGCCGGATATGTGGCATGGCGACTTAAAGAAATGGGTTTGGAACCGGCGGGTGACGCGGGTTCCTTTTTTCAGCGCTATGACCTGGTTCGAAGCGTCGCGGTACCTGCCGAAACAAGTCTCACGAGCAATGACGGATCGCTGCAAATTCCTTATGGACCGAATTTCCAAGTTTGCTCCTTATCCGACACCGAGCGGCGAGTCAAATTCGCTTTCGTTACAATGCCAAAAGAAGCGGATATCTCAAATTTTGACTGGGAGGCGCTGCGAGGAAGGATTGTGGTTTACAGCAGCCAGGCCGCAACCAACACCGGGTTCATCGCCAAGCTCACCGAGATGCGGGAGAAGCTGGCCCTGGAGCAAGTTATTTCCGTCACTTTGGAGCGACTTTCTACCAACAATCCGCAACGGTCGACGGGCATCAAAGACTTTCCTGATCCGCGTACCGGCACGCTCAGCCCGCTTAGATTCTCTCTTCCTGGAATGAAGCAAATTGCAGATAAGTTGGGGGTGACCAAGTACTTTGAGGAGAAACCAAGCGGCGTTTCCGTCGAGTTGCCAAGTGGTGAGTTGAACGTAAAGGTCAAAGTCCAGCAAGAAATCTCACCGTTGCTGAACGTGGTTGCCAAACTGCCTGGCTCTGACCCCGACCTTGCCAAGGAAGCAGTTGTAATTGGCTCGCATCTCGACCACCTTGGTCCGTCCAACGACGGCATTCGATACGGCGCCGATGACAACGGCTCGGGATGTACGGCAAATCTTCTGGTGGCAAAGGCGTTTGTGAGCAATCCGGTCAAGCCAAAGCGATCCGTTCTATTTGCATTCTGGGCCGCAGAAGAGGTCGGTCTGTATGGCTCATATGCGTACATGTGCAAGCCTTCCGTAGCTCCGGAAAACACCGTCGCCTACTTTAATCTGGACATGCTCGGACGAAACGAGGAGTTCGGAGTGGAGATAGCGGAAAACAACGTTGATGTCGTGTATCCGGGCATTGTGACAACGAATTCGATGGACTTCTACAATCGCCTGGTTGCCAACAATGCGTTCGTGAATCTTCGGTTCAAACCGGATAAAACGGACCGCACCAACCGTAGCGACACGCGAAACTTTGTGTGGAAAGGAGTTCCGACCGTTAAAGTGTTCACGGGTGAACATCCGGATTACCACCGCGCCGGCGACACCATCGACAAGATCAATTGGACGAAACTTGTCAACATCACGAAGTGGCTTTACTTATCCGTTGGTGATCTCGCAACCAGACCGGATCGGCCAAGGTTCGCCGTGACGCCATTCGCTCCCCCCTCCTTTGCGATCTTGCAAGGTCGACTCAAATTGCCAGCGGACTTCAAAGCTCCCTCAAAAGCCAAGCAGATCGCCGAAGTAGTGGACGCCACCGGAACCGTTTTGGCAAAGCAGGAATTGCCACTTAGTCTATCTCGCCTGGCCTATGAGGTGCTTGTTCCAAAGTCGCAACTTGCGACTGGCGGTCCCTTTACCTTGCGAGTGCGCATTTTGGATGGAAATAAGGAGTTGCTCTCCATGCCAACGCCGCTGAACGTTCCCGCTGACGGTTGGACACGTGCCCAAGATGCAAAGTTGGAAGCAAGTCCGCATGACCAACGTGCAAAATAAATAACGATGAAACAATTGAGATTCGCGTTCTTGGCTTGCGCTGGCATAGCCGTAGCAGTTGGGCTGTTCGGTTGCGCAGGCGAATCGAGCGGAACGAATGGTGGTGGTCCCCAAGCTTTACTGCTCCTCCCCACCAATTCACTTCAACGGATTAACCTGACGACCGGAGAATTGGTGGGCAACCC
>DATFHI010000023.1:0-5343 GCA_035248525.1 Fimbriimonadaceae bacterium
TCCGGCGAAGCTGCTAAAGACATTTTAGAGCCAAAGTCGCGGCTCTTGTGATGGTTAATGGGTGAATGGGTGAATGTTTCCGATTGTTCGGATTGTTCGGCTGGTTCGGGTGCTTTTTTTTTGGCCCGGTAATCGCCTTGACACTGAGATGCCCAGTTACTAAACTTTGCTCTGACATGACCCGCACACTGTTCCCTTTGCTTCTGATTTTCGCCCTGAGCGCATCCGTTTCGGCTCAAACCTCGTCGGCAAAAGTGGGTACGGACGGCATCATCCTGAAACGGACGAACCAGTGGGTCGACACTTGGAATCAGCGCGACGTCAAACGGATGCGGGCGCTCCATGCCGAGGACATCGAATCGCAATTTTACGCGATAGGGGGAAACTTCTCCACCGTAGAGAAGCTGCTAAAAGACATTGAAAGCACAAACTTCTTCGGCTTAAAGTGGGCGATTAAAATCGCCGATCCTCATATCCGAACTTTAAGCTCGAATTCCGCGCTGATCGTCTTTCGCCTGATCGGGAAAGAGACAAACAGTAAAGGCGCGACCAGAGATTTCTCTGAGTGCTTTACGCTTGTCTTTCAACGGATAAGGCAGGATTGGAAGATTGTGCATGTGCATGACAGTTCCCGCCTTTGATTTGGATTGTGTTGGGCTGGATCGGCTTCACGCCCCTCGCCTCACGCCCCACGCCCAGAATCGCCTCATACTGATCTATGCCCAATCGCCTGGCAAAGGAAAATTCCCCCTATCTGCTCCAGCACAAAGATAATCCGGTGGATTGGTTTCCCTGGGGTGACGAGGCGTTTGCCTGGGCAAAGGAAGCGGACCGACCGATCTTTTTGAGCGTCGGCTACTCCAGCTGCCATTGGTGCCACGTTATGGAGAAGGAGTGCTTCGAGGACGCGGAGGTGGCATCGGTTCTCAACTCCAGCTTCGTCAGCATCATGGTCGACCGCGAAGAGCTTCCGGAGGTCGACGAGGCGTACATGACCGCGGTGCAACTCAGCTCGGGCCGGGGCGGTTGGCCGATGAGCATCTTCATGACCCCGGACGGCGATCCGTTCTTCGGCGGCACCTACATCCCGAAGGAGGATCGGCAGGGGCACCCGGGTTTGATGCGCATAATGAGCGAGATCGACCGGCTCTGGCGAACAGATCGAGAGCGAATCCACAACAGCGCACAGGAATTCGCGACCGCGATCCGCTCAAGCCGGGAGCATGAGGTTTCCGCTACCAAGCTAAGTGCCGAGCTATTGCGGGATGCGGTGAAGGCGCATGAGATGGACTTCGATGAGGATTTGGGCGGGTTTGGCAAGGCGCCCAAGTTTCCACCCCACACCGCGATCGAGTTCCTCCTGAACTTCGCGATCTCGGAGGTGGGAACTGAGGCGGAGCGGCAGTCGGCGGCGGATATGTCGCTCTTCACCCTGGAAAGGATGGCGTTGGGGGGAATCCATGACCACGTGGGCGGCGGGTTCCACCGGTATTCCACCGATGAGCAGTGGTTGGTGCCGCACTTTGAGAAGATGCTGTACGACAACGCCTTGCTCTTGGGCAACTACGCCCGCGCAGCGGCACTTTGCCATGAGCAGATTCCGGAGTTGGAGACGCTCTTCTCCAGGGTCGTGGAGCGGTTGGTGGGTTGGCTGAAGTCGGAGATGACTTCGCCGGAGGGATTGTTCTACTCGGCGTTGGATGCGGACAGCGAAGGGGAAGAGGGTCGGTATTACGTTTGGACCAAGGCGGAGTTGTTAGCCGCGTTGGATGAGCGGGCGGAGGCGTTTTGCAACGCCTATCAGGTCCACGAGGCGGGGAATTATCGGGATGAGGCGTCGGGGGTGGTGACGGGCGCAAATATCCTTCGCCTGCTCGAGCCTACCGAGGATCCGATTGTGCAGAGTCTGGACAAACTTGCCCAAGTGCGATCGAAGCGCGTGGGTCCGGGACTGGACAACAAGGCGCTGATCGCTTGGAATGCGTTGGGGATTGGGGCGTTGGCAGAGGCGGCGGAGTTGGCGACGGCGGAGCGCGCGGCGGAAGCGATTTTGGCGTTTGAGAAGTCGTTTGGGCAGATGCCGCACCAGGTGGTGAAGGGGGTTGCCTCCGGCGTTGCCTACCTTGAAGACTATGCTTACCTGATCGAGGCATTGCTCACGTTGGCGGCGGTGAAGCATCAATTCCGGGCCGAGAATGCAAGGATCACCGGCCGTTCGCCAGAGGAGTGGCAGTCGGAGGCGGCGAGGCTGGCTCAGGTTGTGGATGATAAGTTCCGCGCCGAGAACGGAGCATATAACTCCACCGCGAAGGAGCATTTTGAGCGCTTCAGCCCGAGTCAGCCTATCTTCGACCAGCCGCTGCCCTCGGCGAATGCCGTGATGGCGCGGGTTTGGATTGAGTTGGGAGAGCCAAAGCGGGCCAGCGAGGTGCTTCACGCGTTGTCCGGCTGGTTGGAACGGGCGCCAACCGCCACTGAGGCTTTGCATCTCGCCCTGTTGCGGCTTGGGGATGAGATTGAAGCAGGAACGGCTCGGCAAGACGTCGAGGTGGAGCTGGAGTCGGCCGATTTGATGGCGATCAATTTCGCCGCGGAAGGGAAGTTGTTGGTGGATATCGCGCCGGGGTTCCATATTAACGGCTCGGTGGTGGCGGAAACTTGGCTGACGCCGACGGATTTGCATGTGGAAGGGCTGCCCTTCCGGGCACATTATCCAGAGACAGAGAACGGCCGATACGAGGGGACGTTGGAGATTCCGTTCGAAATCGATTTGCCAGATGGAATCGCTCAACGAGAGATCGAGGTTTCACTCACTTTCCAGGTCTGCTCCGAATCCGAATGCCAGTTGCCCGAAACGCGCCGGTTTTCGGCGATTGTCCGGGCTACCTGACTCCGCGAACGTTTTTCAGCAAGATTCCGCCGAGCAGAAAGCAGAACGAGGCGAGAATGAAGATCGTCGCGTAGCCATTCAAGGCGTAGGTGGAGACCTTCTTGTCGTCATCCAACACGTATCCCGATACAAAGGCTTGGAGCACCGACCCAGCAACGAGGGGCGCGATCTGTTGGGGCAGGGTCATGGCAACGTGCCACACTGCCATGTCTTTGCCGGCGTCAGCTTTGCTTGGCAAAACGTCGGCTCCTAGCGCCCAGTCCACGCTGATGTAGGCGCCGTAGCCCAGCCCGAAGATCACGCCGATCACAAGGGCGATCTCAAGATTTGTGGCGAAGATGAGCAGGATCGCGGCGACCGATATGATGTAGCTCGAGATAACGACGACCGGCTTTCGTCCTCTCTTATCGGAGATGTGGCCGCCCAGGTAACCGCTTACGGCCGCGCCGAGCAAGATCAGACCCAGCACAATGCCTGAAGATTGGGCGGGGTTTTTCACGTGGATGACGTCGCGCAGGTAGTAAAGAATGAACGGCTGGATGGCGTAAAAGCCGAACATCATCAGCGCGCGGGTAATCCAAACCCAGGCAAAGTCGGAATACTTCTTGGGGTCGATCCAGAGGCTCTTTAGGTACGCCTTGAAGTTGAACTTGGGCAGGTCGCCGATCAGGGGATTCTCCCGAATCCCAAAGACGGTGATCAAAACAAAGATTGCGAAGACCACCCCAATCAATAGGTAAACCAGCAGGTGTTGGTCTTTGCCCAACAGAATCCCGCTCGCCAATGCGCCGATCAGCGTGGCCAATTGGGACATGACCGCCATGTATCCACTCGCGACCCCGCGTTGTTCGGGGGGAATCAGGTCGGGAATGACGCCGCTATAGGCGGCGAGGGCAATGTTGGATCCCACTTGGAGTACCAAGTAGCCGCCGATGTAGGCGAATAAGTTCAAGGCTTGGAATCCGAGGGCCATCAGAACCAGCCCAATAAGCGCGATTACCGCTCCGCCGGCGACGTAGGGCTTGCGCCTGCCCTTTGGATGCTGGCACCGGTCGCTCAACGGTCCGAAAATCAGCGGGACGAGCAGCGCGGGGATAGCGCCAAAAAAGTACAGCAGACCCAAATCTCCCGCCGCGGTTTCGGGCGCGATCTTGGCCATCTCGCTGCTGAGCACCGGGCCGAGAAAGCAGCCCCATACGAAGTTGCTTCCAAACCAATACGAACTGAGCTTGATATGCTCCCAGAAGCGGATCCTCTTCCCCTCGTAGGGAGAAGTGACGGTTAGGGTTGGCGACCCGCTGGGTTCCGCTTCAAGGTTCAAGTTCGAGCCTCCACATATTTAATCGCATATTCGTAATCGTCTTGGTAATCCACATCGTAGGCCAGCTCCACTGGCACGTTGCGGACCGCCGAGCCCGTGCAACCCAGCATCGATTCGATCTTTCTCTCCAAATCGCGCAGGGTCAGGGATTTGGAGAGCCATTTGTAGACGAAAACCGGGCCAATCAGCATCGCCATACCCAGCTTGGACTTGCGCCTCGCAAACACGCTCTCGATCTGACCGCGCAAGGAAGGCATCTTTTTGGCGTTCATCAGGAACATACCGCCGATGGTGAAGACTCCATCTTTCGTTCGGACGAATGTGGAGCTCGTGCCGGGATATTGGCGGTTAAACTCTTCCGCCTCGATGACGGGTACGCAGACGTCGCGGTTTTCCGGGCATCGGTCGATGTAGTTCTGCACCGATTCAGCCGTCAAGAAAGGTAGATCGCAGGTGACGATCAACGCCTTGTCCAGCGCGGGATCCAACTCTTTAAGTGCATCCAGTCCGCGGAAGATATTTTCTGGTCCGGACTGTCCGGGGCGAATGACCTTTACCCCGAAGGGTTGCGCGGCCTTCTCAATATTCTCCGACCCGACCACGACGATGTTTCGAATCCGGCCGGACTCCTTCAGGGCGGTAAGGATGGTCTCCAGGATAGTCCGCTCGCCGAACTGGATGAGCGCCTTTTCTTCGGTGCCGACAAGCAATGCGAAATTGGCATCGATGGTTCCTCCGGCAGGAACGATGGCGTCGTAGGTGCTCACGGGGAACAAGTATCGCACACTGCCTCGCAATTGGAGCGGCAAAGTTTGCTGTCCGCCGGCAAGATCACGCGTAACGATCCCGGGATCAATTCGATGTTCAGGTCGGTGGCGGTGATCAACTCTCCGTCGACCAGAAAGGGGGTGGGTTCGGAGAATTTGAGTTCCAGCCGATTCGTTTTGATCAAGTCCACCGCAGGGTGGTCCAGATGTGCGCCCTTGAATACCAGAGGGAAGGACTTGATGAAGGATAGCTTCGACAAGTTCTGGACGATGATCAGGTCCAATAGTCCGTCTACAACCGATGCTCGCGGGGCGATCCTCATACCGGCTCCGTAGGTGGTGGCGTTGGCTATTGCGAGCAGCAT
>DATFHI010000024.1:0-7856 GCA_035248525.1 Fimbriimonadaceae bacterium
GGGGGCGGCTTTCATGCCGAGCCGTTCTTCAAGCTTTTGGAGTTCAGCTTCGGCTTCGTAATCCATCGCTTTGTCCTGCATTTGGATCATCTTGCCCTGCACGGAATCGGCCTGCATTTCGGCCCGAGCGTCGGCCTCGCTCTGCATCATTTTGATGCGTTCGCTGGCGGCGCCAAATGATTCAAACTGATTCTCAAAGGTTAGGCCATCCAATGCCTTGGCGATGGAATTCTGGATTTGAGCCTGCTTCCACTGAGCCTTGAGGGCGAGGGCTTCGGCGGTTTTCTTGCGAACTTCCTCTTCCTGCCGCTTGATCGCAACCTTTACTGACTCCACCACGCCCGCGGCTTTGTTGTAACTTTCGGAGAGCTGGGTGATGACCGCATCGTTGGTCATTTTTTCTCGCATGAACTGTTGGGCCAACTCCCGGTTGTCCTGCTTTAATGCCATCACGGCGTTTTGCTCGAGGGTCTGCGACTTCTTGGTGGCTTCTTCGAGCATGCCTTGCAGTCGGTTCTTTTGGGTTATGGCTTGGACGGCTTTTTCCCGGTTCCCGATTAGCGCAGCTTGCATATCGCGGCGGGCTTGGTCGAGCATGATTTCCGGATCTTCAACCTTGTCCATCGTTCGGTTGAAGAGTGCTTTGAGCCAGTTAAAAAAACGTTTCATGGATTTCGATTCGGGCGCACCACGGCGTACGCCGTATTATACACGGCGTAGGTTCAACTGGGTTGCAAAGCGACCTCAAGGAACGCTACCAGGTGTATTTCCCCTCGATCATTGTAGGGCCAGAAACTCTACGTGCGAAGCTTCCGGGCTGAAATGAGTCCTTAGGCTATACACAACCGTCAATTGGCCCTGTTAACCATGCCGGGAAAGTAGCTAAACCGTTAAAGATTAATGGTTTAAACCCAACTATTCAGTCTGTGGAAACGGAAGCGGGCACAAATCCGGCGTGGGAAACCGGTACGGCGTTCATATGCGTGCTGCTGCTCCTCGCCTTCGTGGCGGTGGCTCAACTGTGGCCGTCGCCAGCATCTGCCGCGGCGGGCGATGCCAGAAACCAAGCAGCAATACTCGCTGACCGCTGGTCAAAAGCGCCAATGCTGCGGGAGATGGCGGCCAGCCAGTCTTTTAAGTTGGCGAATACCGAACACCGCTCGCTTATGGTTCGGGGGTGGTTGGATAAATCGGTTCCAAATGCTTTCCACTCGCTGAAGGCTAAGACCAAAGAGTCGGCCTTAAAAATGACGGTGTCCAAGCTATCGAAGCCTGCTCCAACCAAAGCTGGCACTAAGTCGAAGCGCCACTAGTCGTCGACGCCGGGAACGATCGGGGTGCGAGTCCATGCGTTGCCGCCCACAATAGCGCGTTCCTGTTCATCGAACTCAGGAAAGTAGTTGTGGTAATGCGGGAAAGGTAGCTCAAACTCACCCTCCGCAACGCCATTGCGTTCCAATACTCCCAGATAGCAGTCCAACGGGCCGTAAGCATAGATCAGGTCATGCTTGTCGTAGACCAAAGTCGCGGAGCGATCGTGCGAACTGACCCACAGATGATGCCGGGCATCGCCTTCCAGGAATTCTCGATACGGCTGGACGAATTGCTTCAGCTCTTCCAGTTCGAGCAACCCTTCCAATTGATATCGGCCCGGTTCTGAGTCCCGAGGGACAGAAAGGACATAAAGGAGCCCGTACGGAGGTTGAGCGCAGGCGCAAAGTTGGAGAAACAGGTCGAGGCAGCCGGAACTTGGACCAATCACCAGTCGCTCGCCCGAGCCCGCGGGTTCGCGTTTCCAAAGATTGGGGTGCCGGTGCGGGACTTGGCCCACGCCATCTTCGTGATGAGCAAGTTTCGCTCCCACTGGGGCGCTTGGCAATTGCTCGATTCCCGTCTCCATCTTCCCATGATGGCACCGCTCAAGAAAATATCCCTAAACTTTTGTTGCATCAGCTAAAATCGCCCCATGAATGCCCGGCGTGAAAATCAGATTGCCTGGATGCTGGTTTTGGGGGTTGCTTTGGTGTTGATCGGGATCCTGCTTTCGATCCTGGCCTTTGGATCGGCGACCAGTCTTAAGAGTAAGACTCCCGTCTTCTTTATTGCGCTTGGCCCGATTGCAATTTTAGGCGGCATTGCCCTGGCCGGATTTGGCGTATTCGCGGGTCATTTGTTTAATCGTCGGACCAACACCAGTGGCGTTCGGACCATTGCCAACTGCTATGTGGTTGGTCGCTACGGAGTGAATGAAATTGGGGAGATGGTCTTCTCCGACTTCGAGGAGCTGGATCACCCCAAATCCAAGTTCTTTGTCCGCCTGAAGTCCAGCAATGGGCAGGATGAGGAATTCGAATGCTCCCGCGAACTTGTTGGCCAAATTGGAGAGGGAATGGTGGGGAATGCGATGGTTAAGGGCCGCTGGCTGGGCTCGTTTGTACCGGTGCCCCGGCCATCGTGAACATAATCGCGATCGGCGGCGGGTCGGTTGCAGAGGGGGCAACCGAATCGATCGACCGCGAACTCCTCAAGTTGACCGGCAAGTCCAACCCTCGCATGCTATTCATCCCAACCGCGAGCATGGACAGTGAGGAGTATTGCGTGGGGTTCACCAAAGCTTATGAGGGTCTAGGGGCGGAAGTGGAGCTGTTGTTGCTCCACTCAGGAGACGATCCGGCAAAAATTGATCGAGCTGACGCCATTTACGTTGGTGGCGGCAACACCAAAATGATGCTGGAAGTCTGGCGAAACGCCGGAGTCGATGAGCGGCTCAGAAAACATTTGGAGCGAGGAAAGCCGGCCGGCGGATTGAGCGCGGGCGCGTTGTGCTGGTTCCGGGTGGGAAATTCCGATTGGCCCAAATACGAGGGCATTCCCGGCGTAAATACGGACCGGTTGGACTGTCTAGGATTCGTGGACTTGGTTCTCTGTCCACACTGCCGAGACGAAGGTTTCCGCCTCGATGAGTTTCGTGAAATGATGCGATCAGAGGATGGCGTTGGAGTTGGATTGGATGACTGTGCGGCTATCCAGATTCGCGATGAATCATTTCGAATTCTTGCTTCTCAACCTGGCGCAGTAGCCCACGTTATCTCATGGGATAACGGTGAACTACATGAGGAAGCCATCACGCCGGGCGAGTACCAGCCGCTCTCGAGTTTGACCGGTCGCATAACCCCATAAGCCTGGCGGTAGCAGAATCTAATCGCGGCAAACTATAATCCACCGAATGGCGGAAGTAACGGAGATTTGGGGAAAGGTGTTACCTACCGTCAAGCAGGGCGTGACGGGCGTCGGCGTGTGGACTGCTCTCAACTCCGCAAAGCCGATCATTTTCGAGGATTCCATGTTCGTGGTGGGCGTACCTCATGAAGAAAGTGAGCTTGCCGGCCACCTGAAACTGGCTTCCACCAAGCGACTCATCGAGCAGACACTAAGCGCCGAAGTCGGCTCGCCCGTTCAATTCCGAATTATCGAAGGCACCACCCTTGGCGATTGGGACGTCGAGAAGCGCCGCGATGCGGAGAAGAAGCGGCTCAACGAGCAAGCCATGACAAAGCTCCGCGCCGAACTCCAGGCACGGTCAAGCTGGGATCAGGTGTATGAGCAGCTGAGCCGAAAGTACGCAGCGGTGGCTAACAAGTCGCTTCCGCAGAATCGGGCGCGGTTCTTTGAAGAGGGCGTGGAGTTGGTAGTTCAGGCGCGGAAGGATCAGACCAATTTCGACGAGATGCAGGAGCGGAACTTTGCCCGTTGCCTGGAGCGACTGGCCCAATATTCGGAAGTGCCAAGCGCGTTGGTTGCCAAGGAAGTTTTGCTTCGCGCCGGCGAACTCTGATGCCCACCTGTGTTGTCCTTGGCTCAGGGACCAGTAATGGCGTACCGATGCTGGGAGTTGAGTACTCCGAAGCCTATCTCTCCAACCTCAAGAATTGGCGAACACGAGCCTCGATTTGCTTGCTTGGTCCGACGGGAAACTTGCTCGTCGACTGCGCGCCAGAATTGCGGCTCCAATTGGCCCGAGAGCGGATCTTCGACATCGAAGCGTGCCTCATCACCCACACTCATGCTGATCACGTCATGGGGATGGATGATCTCCGATCACTGTATGTGAAAACGCGAAGGGAGATGCCGATCTACGCTTGGCCGCGGTACCAGGCCGACATCCGGCGGATCTATCCATACGCCTTTGCGGAGATGCCGCCCGGCGTTGAGGTTCCAAGATTCGATCTCAGGGACGTTCCCCCCCTTATCGACGTCGGTGGCATGAGAGTGACCACCATGGAAGTCGAGCATGGCTCGATTCCCGTGGTGGCCATTCGAGTGAACGACTTTGCCTATGTCACCGATGTTTCCAACATTCCCAATGAAGCCTGGCAATTGCTGCAGGGGTTGGATACTTTGATCTTGGATGCAGTGCGGATTCGGCCCCATCCGAATCATTTCCACTTTGATCGCGCGATTGAAGTCGCGCAAATGCTGCAGGCACAAAAGACCTACTTTACGCATTTAAGCCATGACTACGATCATGATGAAACCAACCGATCGCTGCCACCCGGAATCGAGTTGGCATGGGACGGATTAAGGTTTGAAATTTAGGGTCGAAATTAGTCCTTGCCGCACGACTATTCAGTAAATGGCTCCACTTTGGAGCGATAAGGAAGGTCCAAGGTCGCACTTCTGAGATTTGTTGTCAATTCAGATGTATCGTTCGGATATGATTCGTATGATTTGTGTGACGATATGAAATCAGTGGGTAAGAAGTGCTTGGCAGAAAGCTTTTTTGGCACGTCGACGGTGGGTGAACGGGGGCAGGTTGTCATCCCGGCCGAAGCGCGAGAAGAGTTTGGAATTCAACCCGGGGACAAATTGATGGTCATGCGCCATCCGGTGCATCCCGGGGTGATGCTATTCAAGATCGACTCGGCTCGAGAGTTTTTGGACGAGTTCCAGAGGACGCTCGACAGTTTGGAAAAGGAAGGTAGGAGACAAAGCGTTGAGTCTGTGGATTAACGTCGCAGCCATTTTGGCGGCAACTCAGGGGGGACCGGTTCTCACGATGGATGAGGCAGTGGATTTGGCTGTGAAAAACGCGTTTAGCGTTCGAGCCCAACTGTCCACCATCGAAAAGAATCGCCAAAGAGTAAAGGAAAACGAAGCTGGCTTGGGTCCAAGGGTGACCCTCAGCGGCACATACACACGGAACGAAAAGGAGCAGACCGCTCAATTGGGTCCGGGTCAGACGATCGTGACCCAGCCGCTCGATACGAAGCAGGCGTCCGCGATTCTGACTTTGCCGATCGACATTTCCGGCAATATCGGCCGAATCGTCCGAGCTTCCAAAGCGAATCTGGTAGCAAGCGAATTTACACTTGAAGCCACTCGCAACGACGTCAAGCTGGCGACCCGGCGCGCCTACTTGGACATTCTTCGCGCCGAAGAGCAGATCGAAGTTGCCAAGCAGGCGATTGCCGATGCTGAGGAGAGGCTGAAGAACGCGAGAATCGAGGAAGCCGCCGGCACGAAGGCGAAGATCGACTTTATCCGCATCGAAGCCCAGCTTGCGCAAGCCCAATCGGACTTAATCACGGCAAACAATCGCGAGCAGTTGGCCAAGCAGAACTTAAACGATCTGATGGGCAGGCCAATTGAGACGGAATTTGAAACGGCCAAGGTGCCGGAATTTCCCACGTCCGCTCCTACCGACCCTGAAGCGATGAATCGGATTGCTCAGGCGGGACGACCAGAGGTCAAAGCACTTGAAAAAACGCGCGAAGCTCTGGCCTTGGTCACCCGTGCAACCGAGCGTGGACTTCAACCTACGATGAATGTGGGTTTGAACCACCAGCGGAGCATCGATGCTCAAGGGCTGAGCGCACGCGACCAATCTACATTCGGCACAGTGACGCTCAACTGGCCAGTCTTCGACTCGGGCCTGACTCGGGCTCAAGTAAAGGAGGCTCGGCAGGACGAAGAGCAAGCAAAAATCCAGTTGGAACAGGTGCAGCTGGGCATCTCCTTGGAAGTGCGTCAGGCGTTGACCAATATGGTCAATGCGTCCGCAAGGTTGCTGGTGGCCCAACGGCAGCTTGCCGCGGCGGAAGAAAACTTTCGAATTAGCAAGGTTCGCCTTGCGGCAGGGGAAGGGATTACGCTGGAGATCACGGATGCCCTCAATCAATTGACACAAGCGCGGACCAGCGTCGTTTCTGCGCGATACGACTACTGGACGGCTTATTCGGAGCTGCAGAGAGCGGTGGGGACCGATCTCTTGCCGCCGACCGATGGAGGGAAGAATTGAAACGAATTGGAATAATGAGCGTGGCCGCACTGGCGGTTGTAATGGTGGGGTGCTCAAAGCCACTCGGCGTGGATCGGGCCGCCCAAGATCAGGCGAAACAGACTGCTGAAATCCTGAGCAACCCGACGGTGTCGGTGCGAGCCCAGCCGATTACCTATCAGACGCTGCGCGACACCTTGGAAATCACCGGCGAAGTGACGACTTCGTCTGACGTGGAAGTTGGGGCGAAGAACAGCGGCAAAATCGTGGCGGTGTACGTCAAGGATGGAGACCCGGTTTCCGCTGGCCAAGTCATTGCCATTCAAGACACGACTTCCCTGAATGCGCAGCTGAGTCAAGCGTTGGCGAGTGTGCAGACGGCCGCATCGGCAAGCGCGGGGGCTTCCGCGCAACTCAGTCAGGCGACGCAGAACGCCCGGATCCAACCGGCCAAATCCGCCGCTGCAGTGCGGCAAGCTGAGGCGCAGCTTCGCTCGGCAAGAGCTCAGTTGACGAAGGCGCTGGCAGGAGCTCGCGAAGAGGATCGAACTCGGGCCGAATGGAATGTGAAGCAAACGAAGTCAGCCATGGATAAGGCCCAGAAGGATCTGGACCGCTATACGAAATTGGTTGCCGAGGGCGCAGTGGCGGCAGCAACGCTTGAGCAGTATCGGCTGGCATTCGACACGGCGATGGCGAACTATAACTCCGCCCTTCAAGCTCAATTGGCGCTCGCGAACCGGTCCGAGGACATCGAGGTTGCCCGCGAAGCGGTGCGGCAGGCCGAAGCGGGAGTCTCGAATGCTAAAGCTCAACAGGCGCTCGACATCAATTTGAACGATCAAGTCCGGGCGGCTCGTGCTCAAATCGATTCCGCGCGGGCCCAGATGCAGTCGGCGCAGGCGCAGGTCGCAATTGCGCGACAAGCGATCGAGGACTCCCGAATCAAGGCTCCGTTTAGCGGGAAAGTTTCTGGCAATCCGGTTCAGGCCGGAACCGTAGTGGGGCCCAGTTCTCAGGTTGCCCGTATCGTGGGCAAAGAGGGAAGCTACTTTGAAGGTGAGATCCCCGAGTCGAATATCGATAAGGTCAAGGTTGGCTCACTCGTTTCGATTACGGTGAGCGCATTGCCCGGCCGAACCTTTAGCGGAGTCGTACGCGCGATTAGCCCCGCCGGAGAGAGCGTCGGACGTCTGTTCAAGGCGCGCGTAACTTTCATCGGCGGTTCCAGCGAACTCAAGCCGGGCATGTACGCGACGGGCGTCGTCACCTTGCGCCAGATTCCCAACGCAGCCACCGTACCGATTTCGGCGATCGTAAAGCGAGGCGGCAAAGACGTAGTGTTTGTAGTCGACCGCGATAAGGCCAAAGCGGTCCCGGTGACCCGAGGTCTTCGAACGGATGGCGTGATCCAGGTCATTGGCGTCAGCTCTGGTCAACAAGTTATTGTTGCCGGGCAAACTTCGCTCGATGACGGTTCCAAGATCAAATTGGAGACCACCGTGGCGAAGGAAGGAGTGTAATCCATGGGTTTGACTAAAATTGCGATTCAGCGTCCGGTTTTCGTTCTGATGCTGAT
>DATFHI010000025.1:0-4836 GCA_035248525.1 Fimbriimonadaceae bacterium
CGTTGTCCGACCCTGGAGAACCATCAATTTGCCCTCCATGAGAAGTGTTCGCATTCCTTGATTGCGAATCGCATGCGTCTTCATGGTGTTTGAACTGGCCCGATCGACCGTTAACCGCCGAATGTCCTCATCGATAAAGAAGAGCTCGTAAAGTCCTTGTCGACCACGGTGGCCCGTACCCTGGCACTTGTCGCACCCGCGACCCTTCTTAAAGGTGTCCTTGGGCAGCCCGGCCAATTCCTCGTCGGTGAATCCAATCGCCATCAGGGACTCGTGACTCGGCGCGTAAGTTTCCACACAGTTCGGGCAGATTCGCCGGACGAGTCGCTGAGCAATGACTCCAATCAGCGATGACGCCGCCAAGTACGGCTCAACCCCCATGTCCAGCAATCGGGTGACCGCGCCGGGGGCGTCGTTGGTGTGCAGGGTGGAGAAAACGAGGTGGCCGGTCAAAGATGCGTGAATTGCGATTTCCGCAGTCTCATGGTCTCGGATTTCACCAACCATGATCACGTCGGGGTCCTGGCGCAAGAATGATCTCAGTCCGCTGGCAAATGACAGTCCAATATTCGAACGCACCTGAACTTGGCTAATGCCCGGAACCTGGTACTCAACCGGATCTTCGATTGTGAGGATGTTGGTCGCCGGCGACCAGATCTCTTGAAGGGATGCGTAAAGTGAAGTCGACTTACCTGATCCCGTGGGACCGGTAGCGAGGATAATGCCGTACGGTTGGTGGATCAGCTTGAGAAACTTCTCGTAAGTCTCTTGAGGCATTCCGAGCTCTTGCAGGCCCAGCAACGCCGTGCCCTTGTCCAAGAGTCGCATAACCGCCCGCTCGCCAAAGACAGTTGGGATAATTGACACACGGACGTCGATCGCGCGGCCGGCGATCGTGATCTTGATACGGCCGTCCTGAGGCAATCGACGCTCAGCGATATTCATCTCGCCGAGGATCTTCAGACGAGAAATGATTGCCGCGTGCATGCGTTTCGGCGGCTTCATCATGTCGCTCAGCATGCCGTCGATTCGGTATCGAACCTTTACTTCTTTTTCGTATGGCTCGATGTGAATGTCCGAAGCCGAATCCCGAACTGCTTGAGCGAAAATCAAGTTGACCATCTGGACGACCGCGGTTTCCCCCGCCATCTTGGTGAGGTCGGCAAGGTCGGTGGAGTCATCGATCTCCGCAATCGTGCCGCCCTGGTCTTCACCAGGCAGACCGGCCAAAATCCGCTCGAGAAAGTACTCTTCGATCCGCTCCTTAATCAGCGCGGAATCGGCCATGACGGCCCTCACCGGTCGGTTGGCGAGGATCCCCAGATCGTCGACCGAAGGAAGGGAAGTGATCTCGCCGATCGCCACCACCAAGGTATCGCCTTCCAGGTAAAGAGGCAGAACTTGATTCTTGAGGGCGAATTCTCCAGGCGCAAGCGACATCGCTTCCTCTTGAGGTTTAACCACCTCAAGGTCCGCTCGCTCCAAGCCGTCATTTGGCATTACGGACGAGGATGACGCAAAATCGCGGGCGCTGTCTAGCGGTTCATGCAGGCTCATTGGGGAATTCCAGGATGCTGGAATGCAAATACGAGAACTTAGCCTGAAAGTTCACCAGGTCCCGGATTCATTAAGCGGCTTTTAGAGCCTGTAGTAACTTGAGCCTTCCGTCGCGCCCAGCTTGACTGATTTCGCGCACGATCCAGGCGGCAAATTCCAGATCCGACGCTTGGTCTACCAGATCCACGGTCTCGCCATTTATCCGCGCTTCGATCCCGCTTAACTCCGGTTTGGCCGTGAGGGGAATGTAAACCTGATTCGACTCCGCCGGGAGTTCCCACAAGTCGGCAAACTCGTGCACGCCCCATTTCTGAAGGATTAGATTCAGGTTTCGCTGGACGCAGGACTCATAGTCGACCGCCAGCTCGCGGAAAGTGGCGCTACCGGTGTGATGCAGAAATGCCCCTTGTACTTGCCAAATCGAAAACCCGGCCTGGTGGCAACGCAGGTTGTAATCGTCATCCTCGAAATTTCCTTTTCCAAACCGAGGATCGAAACCGCCAACTTCATTCAGACAATCGGGATTGATTAAAGCGAAGAGGCCGCGAATCTGACGAGTTTGGTTGGCGCAGCTATGGTTCGATTCGTTCCATAAGCGAGCCCGCGATTGCATTTCGGCAATGGTCGAATAATGTCCAATGTCCACTTTTTGAGCGCCGTTGACTTCATTGGAGACGCCTCCGATGAGGCCCGGACGATGGCCCAATTCGCACAATTCATCTGCTGCCGCCACCAGTTGGGGCAGAAAGTCTACGCTCGGGTACACGTCGTCGTTGCTAACCGCAAAGTAGTCAAACCAAGCTTCCTGGGCCAGGTATTCCAACCCACGGTTTGCACCCCTCGCATATCCAAGATTCTCAGCTTCCTCGATGAGGTGCACCATGTGGGGCAGATCTTTGGCAAGATCTCTGAGGCCAGTGAGTTCAGTCTGCGCGCAACCATTAGCCACAATGGCGAATTCAATTTCGCCGGGATAATAGCGGCTTATCGAAAGGACCGCATCGCGAGTTCGGCCTGCGCTCATGGTTGGAATGCTAATGCCGACTCGGGGCCATTTTGGGAGTTCATCTCCGCCGATAACCGCAATGCAGTACATGGCGTTGTCATCGATCCCTTCGCGGATAAGTCCTGGCCAACGTGCTTCTTGGCTAAGGAATCGCACTTCTCGAGTGGGAAAGTGGGCGAGCACCAGGTCTGCGAATTCAGAAGGAGTCCATTCCACAGTGTGAAATGGATTTAATGGCTTGTCTTCAAGCCGGTTGCCGGGAGAATGCGTTTTGCGGTTCGGAGTGCTGATGACGATCGTTCCTTTGCAGGTTTTGAGGGCAGACAGGAACGCTCTGGGATCCTCCAAATGCTCGATCGTTTCAAAGCTCAAGACCAATTCAGCTTGGGAGTAATCGAATTTGACCACGTCGGCAATATTGAATTCTGCCGTTTGGTAAGTGGCCCGGGCGTGAGCAACTGCTTCTCCAGAGGCGTCGACTCCCGTGGCTGACTTTGCAAAGATGCCGGCATAGGCGATGCCGTAACCCTCTCCCGAGGCTGCGTCGATCACCTTCCGGCCCTCATACCAAGGTCGGAAGTATAGGTATCGCTGCCAGTGGAACATCTCCGTTGCGATGTCGGATTGGCACGGAATCATTCTCTCACCGGTCCAGGCGAGAGGCGAGCGGCTAATTGCGGTTGCAGCAGACATGGATCACCAATTGATCTATTGGCGAAACGGCGAAAAACTAAAGTGTTACTTCAGCTTTTCGCCGTTATGCAGTCTGCGAGGAGAGTTACTTGGTAGCTATTGCCTCGTCGATTGCTTTGAGGAGCGCGGGATCTTCAGGCGTAGTTTTTGGTGAGAATCGATAGAGGACTTTGCCGTTGCGGCCAACGATGAACTTCGCAAAGTTCCACTCGATATCTTCCTTGGGACGGTCGGAATTCGAGACCAACCAGGTGTAAAGGGGATCCATTTTGTCTCCCTTCACCACGATTTTCGAAAACATCGGGAATGTCACGCTGTGTTGGGTTTTGCAGAACTCTTTTATCTCGGCATTCGTTCCTGGCTCCTGGTTGCCGAATTCATTCGCCGGGAAACCTAGGATCTCGAATCCCTTTGCGTGGTAACTGTTGTAGAGCTTTTGCAAGCCATCGTATTGCGGAGTAAGACCGCACTTGCTGGCGACGTTAACCACGAGCAGCACTTTGCCCTTGAACTTTTCCAGCTTCACGGGCTTGCCATCGATGTCATTTCGGGTGAATTCGTAGATGGAGTTCGGTCCCATTGCGACCGCCACCATACCGCAAACCATGCTCAGTCCAAAAACGGACTTTAAAAAGTTCCTATTCATGTTCTTCATAAGTGTCCTCGATCTATCAGGGTTCCATAGCCAAGCGATACAAAATGTGCGCGTAAATTCGGCTCATCTTAAATAGGTGCTCCACTTTAAGCCGTTCATCGGTTTCGTGGGCTTTGCCATCGCCAGCCCATCCGGTGCCGATGCTCACCGTATTCGGAATCGCTCGGGCATAGGTGCCGCCGCCCATAACCCCAGGATCTTTGGTTTCGCCAGTTTCCGCTTGGACGACCTCCTGGATGATGGCGATAAGCGGGTGATCGAGCGGAAAATAAAGAGAAGGACTGTCCCGCACGACGTCCAACTTGAATTCATACGTAAGGCCTTCCAGAAAGGCTCTACATCGATCGGCCAGTTCTGGACCTTTCCAGGTCACGGGATAGCGAATGTTGGTCAGCATCGACAATCGCCCTTCCTTCGTTTCCACAATTCCCAAATTGGAGGTCAAGTCCTTGCTGACGTCGTCCCGGCCGTGAATTCCCAGTCCCACTCCGCTTGGGTGCGTCATCCAGAGCAACTC
This sequence comes from Fimbriimonadaceae bacterium, assembly GCA_035248525.1. Classification (GTDB taxonomy): domain Bacteria; phylum Armatimonadota; class Fimbriimonadia; order Fimbriimonadales; family Fimbriimonadaceae; genus 55-13. Next base: position 4,429 of record DATFHI010000025.1, read on the forward strand.
TTCAAAGTAGGTTTCGCCTTCTAGCGGTGCGATCTCTAAGAGGAATCGAAACACGCGAGTTGCGGCGTTATCGCCTGCAAATGGCGTGGACCCGTGCGCTGCCTTTCCTTTTGACTGAATCACCAAAACATCTCCGTTCCACGAATAGGAAATGTTTTTGTCCCAGCTGTCGGCCAACTTTCCTTCCACATGGGCTCTTGCGGACCCCGTCACTTTCACCATCGCTTCGCATGAATCGATGACGATGTTTGGACGTTGCCCGCCGGATACTTCTACGAGTTCGAAATCACCTTTCAGGAGGTCGACCGAGGTAACAAAGTCGGCGATTCCCTTTTCCGCGTGGTAACAAGGCCATCCTGAGTCGGGCGCAATTCCAAAGTCGGGAGCCTCCTCAGTTTTCATGTAGCG
>DATFHI010000026.1:0-9066 GCA_035248525.1 Fimbriimonadaceae bacterium
CAAGGATCTGCCCGCCAAGCTACGGGGCGAGGCACCGGGAATCTTAAACTTCATGATCCAAGGCTTCAACTTGTGGCGCGAAACTGGCCTTATCATTCCGCCATCAATCCAAGAGCACGTATTGGAATTCGAGAGCCAGAACGACAGTGTCGGTGACTGGCTTGCGGAATTGTGCGAGATCAACACTGCTCGTAAGACGCGCTCCAGTGAGCTATTCCAGTCTTATACGGACTATTGCAAGCGGTTGCGAATAGCCCGTGCCCTAAAGCTGCGGGAATTTAAGGCAAGACTTGACGTCGAACCTGGCATTGAATTGCGATCCCACGGCAATGTGCCCACTTGGAAAGGCATAGGTCTGATCGACCAGAGCACGGACTTCGCGGGGGTTTACCGTGGCTAACAGACAAAACCTACCAAATGGTAGGGCGATGGTAGCCCCGATGGTAGGGTTTGACCCCTGTTCTTTGAACCTAAATGGTAGGAATGTTAGGGTTCCACCTAACATTTACGCACACACAAGAAAAAAAGAAAGCATTAATTGTGAAGGCCGGAATAGAGAAATGGTAGGGCAAAACCTACCATTCAGGTTCAAACAGCCATCTCCGATGGTAGGGTTTTCGCACGGAGGTGGCGTATGAGCCTCATAAACGACGTCCTCCAGTTCGTTCACTCCAATCCACGACAGCGGTTCGACCAACGTCAAATAACACCAAGAGAAAGAGCCCGTCAACACATCGACCGGATATTCACCGTTGCCGACAAACCGACCAAGAAGCTCCTTTGGCAGCTCGATTATCTGATCACGTGCCCGGACGAGGCCAAGCGTGGAGAAGCCCAAGCACTGGCGGACCAAATTAACGCCTGGTGTCAGGGTGGAGAGGAAGTGCTAACCGGTCGAACCCTAATGGCCGCAGTTTGCGAGGTATTCGAAGTCGGAGGTCTAGAGGCCGCTTAGTCGGCACTACTCATGAATCCCATCTGCCTACCCGAAGTCCAAGCTCGAGTATTCCTTGGTTGCACGGAACGGGCATGGAAGAGGCTAAAGTTGGATGGCCTGGTAACTCCGTTGCCCTTTGTCGGCAGCTACTCCGTGGCGGAATTGGAAGAACTGGTAAAAAGTTTGCGCCAGAACCCTACCGCTTCAAAGGAAGAACTCTTAAAATTAGTACGAGGAACAAATAATGGCAACTTTACGAGCGGACGGCCGATACACCCAGGGCAAGCGAGTACCTGGAAAGAAGAGTCCAATTTACGGCTACGGAGCGACCGCCGAGGAAGCCGAGCAGGATCTTCTGGAGAAGGTCGAGGCGTACACCCGCTCGATCGCTGAGCCTCAAGAAGTGCCGACGCTAGCTGAAACCTTCCACCAGTTCGCAAAGCGTTGTTGGTTCCCGCAGATTGAGGGACTAGGAAAACGGACTGTGAAGCGATACACGGGTTGCTACTGCAAGCATATTCGCCCGAGAATCGGTTTCATGCCAATTCGCGAGATTCGGTTCGATCATCTCCAGTCGGTAGTAAACGACATGCGCAGAGAGAAGAAGGATGATGGAAGCCGGACTGTTGGTGACCAGACAATTCGGTATGCAATGACTCTTATTGGACAGATACTCAACCTTGCCGTTGACCTGGACGTTATCGTTAAATCACCTGCTAAGCGAGTCAAGCGACCGGGCAAAACGCCAAAGCGACACCGCCGCCTATCAGTTGAGAAAGCTATCAAGGTCTTGGAAGCGACCAAAGGAACGCCTCTTGGTGCGCCTGTATTTCTGGCTATGGTGCTCGGTATGCGAGAGGGAGAGGTTGCTGCGGCTAAATGGGAGTACCTGGACCGCCAACAAGGAGAATTCACGGTGCACGTCCAGCGCCAGCGACTGAGTGGTGGCGGTTGCGAGGAGGTGGCATGCAAGCATGACTCTTTCAGAACCTTGCGACCGACGCGGGAACTTGTTCATCAGCTCGACGAAGTTGGCGACCTTGACCACAGGTATATCTGCACTCGCAACGGTGAAGCTTGGTATCCGGAGACAATTTCCGAGTATTGGCGAGCTAAGCGATCAGAACTCGAAATGGAGAACTGGACGTACCACGATCTACGGCACTGTGCGGCAGGTCTTCTTCACGCGGCAGGCTGTGACCTTTTGGAAATCGGGCAAGTGCTTGGACACAAGAACCCCGACATGAGCTGGCTTTACACATCCACAGACGAAGATTCCGAGCGAACAAGCATGGCTCGACTTACCGCTTTAATGGGCTGGAAACAGGTAGACGAAAGGGTACAAGAACCCGTTTGACAAACACGTTTTTGTTTGTCAACACGCAACTTTGAACCTAATGGCGGAGAGGGTGGGATTCGAACCCACGGAGGCTTTTACACCTCACCGCATTTCGAGTGCGGCGCACTAGACCGGGCTATGCGACCTCTCCGGAGGCTATTATGGCCTATCGACGGGCTCCAATTCAGCCGCCAGATCCAATGGTCGCAGGAACCAATTTCGCGGCTTGGTCCACAGAAAATGGTCCAAGAATCTGACTTCCACTAAGAAGATAGACACCCTTTCCACGCCGGGAGACATCTGCTCGAATATCCCCAAAAGCCGGGACGACCAGACGGATCGGTTGAAGCATAGCAAGGTTGGCTGCCCATTGTTGGGCTTCGGGTCCAACCGTCACGAAGAATGCGTCGTCGAACACTGATTGGACCGCGGTGAAGAAACCCGCCCCATGCAGCCCTACCGCTTGGGCCAGTCCCGCCAAGCCGCTGATGGCTCCATTCACAAAATCCCGGAACCGCCGCTCGGTTGGAAATAGCCGCCAATAATCCTGGCAGAGCCGGATCGCCATTGCATTGGTTGATTCGGCTGGCCCGTCGCAAACCTCCGGAGTGGACAGTGAATTTGGAAGTGGAGACTTTGGCGGCGGTGCTAGGTTCAAAAAACCGGTGCGCGGATTCCCGAACAATGAAAGCGCCGCACCTAAGACCGTCCGGCCGCTTTCCAATGCGTCGTAGCGGCCGGTTGCCAAGAAATATTGTAGGGCGGCATCGCTATAAGCCAGGTAGTCGCCCAAATATGCGGGAAGCTGGTCGTTTAAAGAGCTGTGGCTAATTCCGGTTCCCGTTCGAGGAGACTCCACCCAAGGAAACAGATCGATGGCTATTCCGAGTCGCTTTTGATCACCAAGAATCCGGGCAGATTCGATCAGGCGGGATACCACGAAGCCCGTAACGTCTTCGTATCCGGCTCCTTCACACTCCAACTCCTGTCCGGCTGCTCTCAGTTTTTGCAGAACCGAATCGAGTTGATGCTGGTCGGGCAAATTATCCGGACTCGGGAGGCGCGGAGTCATCTGCGGGTTTGCTTCCACTCGGAGTCCAAGATTTTGCTGAGCCCACGGACGTTCGGAGTCCGACAGTATTTCTCTCATCCGCCGAACTCCGAAGCTGGCCCGATTGCTGCGCCGGTCGATCTGTGCGTCCGAACGGCGGGCGCTCAAGAATCCAACGGGTCCAAGGAACTCCCCAACCAAGGCGTCGAAGGTCCGCTGAGCTAAATACCGATGGACTTCGTTATGGGTCAGCCGATAGCTTTGGGTAAGCAAGCGCAACATCGCGGCGTTGGTAACCGCGGACTTTCCATATTCGACGGCAAACCAGTTAGAAGTCGCAGAGCCATAGAAGAATCCGCCGTCGACCAAATCCACCACTGGACTCACCAGTACAGGGTCCACTGATTGTTTGAAGCTTTGGTTATGTCCACTGATCAGCAGGTAACGCCATGCTTCGGGCATCAAGGTTCGGGATCCGGAATTGCCAAAACCACCTTGGGCAGAGACCATAGATTCCAGCGAACTTGTGAAAGCGTTGAAGTCGGGACTAGCCTGAGTTTGTCCGCCTTGTAACAGGGCCAAATCCCTCAATTGAGCTTCTTGATACCGGTCCTGGAATGGCTGTTTGGTGGGAGAATCGAATTTGCGCAGAGCCTCCACGAAAGCCGACAGATACGCGTTCTCGTCACTTGGTTTTGAACCGAGCGATTGAGGCACGAGATCGATCAGATGGCCCGCTGGATCCAATACCCACAACTGACAACCAGGGTCGAAATTTATGTAGGCGCGGGAGAGCGGAAGAAACGCGTTCCGAAATGCAGGATAAGCCTGAAGATCGACGCGGATACACACGAAATTTCTGCTCAGATAAGTCTGCAGTCGGGGCGACAATTGAATTCCTTCATCGATGCCTCTGGCCAATGGGTTGTCGGTAGAGCCAATAAACAGAAGAATTGGAAGGTCGCGCCGTCTCGCCGTCGAGAATGAATCTAAAACAGGTTCCTTCCAATCCACCCGCTGGGTGGAGGCCCTAGTCAAGAAATCAATTCCGTCGCCACCCAGTTGATTTTCCGCTCGGACGGGAATTTTGGGCTTCAAATAGGTGGAAATAAACCCAATCAAGACCAGTGCCGCCACCGAACTGGATACCACGGTAAATGCTGGCCTGGGCATGTTCAATAGCATTATGCCCCTGTGCTAAAATCCCCCAGTTATGTCGATCACCCTCGACGAAGTCCGACATGTCGCCAAACTCGCCCGCCTGGAACTCGATGAGTCTGAGGTCCTTTCGTTTCAAGGCGAGCTTAATGCGCTGCTTGGCCACTTCGCGGATATTCGGTCGATCGACGTCAGTGGACTCGAACCGACTTCGCATGCGGTGGCGTTGCAAAACGTTTGGGCGGAGGATGTAGCCGGCGCCAGTCTTCCACGCGAGCTCGCTTTACGAAACTCGGCACTGACCAAGGCGGGACTGTTTGTGGTTCCGCAGATTATCGAGGACTAATTCTCGATGCCCACCAACTTGACCGCAGCCGAATTGGCCAGGCGATTAGCCAGCAAGGAACTGAGCTGCGTAGAAGTCGCCAATGCGTTTATCGACCGTATAGACCAAGTGGATTCCCGGTACGGATGTTTCCTTGCTCGCGACCGAGATCTCGCGTTGCAGCAAGCCGCCGTTGCCCAATCTAAAATCGAAGCCGGCAATGCTGGTCCGCTGACCGGGGTTCCCATTGCCCTGAAGGACAATATTTCGACCGATGGCCTGGAGACGACTTGCGCCAGCAAAATCCTTCAGGGCTACATCCCTCCCTATGACGCAACGGTGGTCGAGCGGATCAAGTCCAATGGCATGATTGTTCTGGGCAAGACTAACCTTGACGAATTCGCCATGGGCACCTCCACGGAGAATTCGGCATTCCACAAGACGAGGAACCCTTGGGACGATGAGAGAAGTCCGGGTGGCAGTTCTGGAGGATCGGCCGCGGCAGTTGCCGCTGAGCTAAGTCCCCTTGCCCTGGGTTCGGACACGGGTGGCTCCATTCGCCAACCCGCCTCCCTCTGCGGAATTGTTGGATTTAAGCCCACCTACGGTAGGTGTTCGAGGTACGGGCTGATCGCATTTGGGTCGAGCCTGGATCAGATTGGTCCGTTGACTCGGTCCGTCGAGGATGCGGCACTTATTGCGGAAGCAATCACCGGTGCAGATCATCGGGACAGCACCTGCCTCCCCAATCCTCCAATCTCTTCCAAGGAGATCAAGAACGGCTCGCTTCGTGGCCTAAAGGCCGCGCTCCCCAAAGAGATGTTCAGCGACGACATCGCTCCCGGAGTTCGTGCAGAAGTGGAGCGGTCCATAAAAGTTCTGGAGTCGGAAGGGGTCGAGTTTAAGGAAGTTTCCATTCCATCCATCGCGGTGGGAGTCACCACGTACTACATCATCGCTCCCGCGGAAGCCAGTTCCAACCTCGCTCGCTTTGATGGCATCCGATATGGTCCGCGACTGGAAGGCAAGGGTCATGTAGGAGTGGTAGAACAGACGCGTTCACAGGGATTTGGCCACGAAGTCCAAGCCAGAATCATGATCGGTACCTATGCTCTTAGTGCGGGCTACTACGACGCTTTCTACCTTCGAGCGCAACAGGTGAGGGCACTGATGACCCAGGAGTTCAACCGCGTCTTCCAGGATGTGGACTTCATCCTTTCACCCACCAGCCCGATAACCGCGTTTAAGCTGGGGGAATTGACGGATGATCCATTGGCTCTCAAGCTATTGGACTACTGCACGATTCCCGCCAACATGAATGGCATGCCCGGAATATCGATGAACTGCGGATTCTCTGATGGGTTGCCGGTTGGTTTGCAGTTGATGACGGCTCCTTTGCAGGACGAAAAGCTGCTTCAGATCGCTTATTCTGTAGAACAAGCGCTTCCAGATGCCACGAAGCGACCACCCATTCCGTAACGGAAGAACATGGACGATGTTGGCCGACAAGACCTGAGACTATTCACCAAGGAACTCATTTCCCCTTGGCGCGCGGTCCTGCTTGGCCTGGCGCTGGTATTCCTCTGGACATTTCCTCTATTCCCCGACGCACTCTACCAACGGCTGTTCATAACATTGACCCTGTTGGTCTACTGGGCTTCGACCGCCTACAATGCCAGCATCGCTCGCCGGTTCAATTCCAAGCGTTATCTAGCGATGTGGAATGGTTGCCATGACCGACTCAAACGATTCGAAGAAGTTCTGAAAAGGTTGCGCCGCGACCAGATTGCGAATCTCAGCGAAATGCCATCGACCGTTCGCCAGGTGGGCAAGAATCTGTACCGAGCGCTGCGGAGAGCGGACATCATTGCCACCGAGGTTGAGAAAACGGAGCGGGATCTTTATGCCGCGCCTCCCATCTGGACTTCCCCGAGCGAAGATCCTCAATCAAAAGAGCTATACCGAATCGCAGACAAAAATATCGCCGAGTACCGACAGCAATTTGCTGGAGTAATGGCAGGAGTTCACCGCACCGAAGCCCAAAGTGCGGTCTACATGACAACCTTGGATACCCTTCGAATGAAGATGTTGGGTTACCGGTTAATTGGAAAGAATCCGGAGATGTCGTCGGATGACTTCTTGGTTGCACTTGCCGAAGCCCGGGCTCAATTGCAGTCGATCGACACCGCATTGGAAGAGTTGGACCTGGGTCATTATCCTAAAACAATTTCGGTGATCCCGCCACCTTTGCCCCAACAAGCGGTCGACGAAATCCAAGAGCGGCTAAACCAATAAAAAAGCGGTCCTGCTCCAAAGCAGGACCGCTTCTCATTGATCGGTGTCACGCGGTTTTGGCTAACGCCGGGTGCAATTCTTTGTCGAGTGCGATCGCGATTTCGCGTTCGATCACGTTCCCTTGAATCTGACTGAGATAGACCTTGCTGAGTCCCGGTTGCTTCACGAGCCGCTGAAGCGTCATGAGCAGATCCGCAGCCTCATCGCGACTCAGTGATATCGCGACATCGGTCAAATCCCTCTGCTTTTCGTAGTCGAAGATCCTCATTTCAATTTCCGTAAATGGCGTTCTCTCGCCAACCATTACACAGGTAAACGGATTCCGGGTTCCAAGGTTTTGGTTTCTTTTCACCAAAGGCCCATTGGCCCAACCGAATAATCGGTAATTCTGCCGATGTCCTTGAGGAGTCGGACCTACTTCTGAATGAAGCGCCACTGATCGATCGGCTTGCCCTCATGGTTTAGGGGGATTAGCTTGTTGCCTTCAAGTTTGAATTCAACGCCGGCTTTGTCGTCATTGTTCAACGCGCCTTCGGTCCAATCCAGCTTGACTTGGTCGCCATCCGAACTCCAGGTTCCTTTGCCCATCAAAAAATTGCCCGCGGTGAAAGTGAAGGAATGGTCTTCCATAAGGTCGAGCTCGAATTTCTCGGCTCCCTGTCCAAAGAAGCTATTCTCCTGCTCGACACGATAGGTGCCCGCCGCGGCATCTTCGGTTTTGCAACCGGCAATAAGCAGACTGGACAGGAAAAGGGCGAAGAAAAGCCGCCAAGTCTTCATAGCGATATTCTATGGCACTTGGCGGCGAAACGGAAATTAGGAGATTTGGGAAAGAACGTCTTTTAGACTTTGCGCCGAAGCTAACAACCCTTCCCGCTCGGACTCGTTTACCGCGGGCTCCAGAACATCAACTGCTCCCCGCCGACCAACTTTGGTGGGAAGAGAAAGCGAAATGTCGCTGATTCCCAGTTTTCCGCGTTGAAGCGAAGAAACGGGCAAAACCGCTTCACTGTTCAACGCAATTGCCTTGACGACTTCTGCGATGGATACACCCACGGCGCGGCCCGCGCCACCCTTGAGACGGATGACCTCTGCGCCGGATTTTCGAGTGAACTCGAAAACTCCTTGGACCTCGGCTTGGTAATTCGGGATCGAGGTCAGTGGCACTCCGCCAATCGTCGCTGAACTGAAAATCGGCACCATGGAGTCGCCATGCTCGCCAAGGATGAGCGCCTTCACGTCGAGGGCGTTCACGTTGAAGTGGTCGGCAAGAAGGGATCGGAATCGGCAGGTATCCAAAACTGTTCCCAGACCGAGCACCTGGCTCTCCGGCACGATTCCGCTTTGCGCCGCAAGATGAGTGAGGATATCAACGGGGTTTGAAACAACTAAAACCGTTGCCCCGTCGTTGAGCTTCACTCCTTTGAGCGAGTCCAGAATCCCTTTGAACAGTCCGACGTTGCGGTTGATTAATTCGAGTCGGCTCTCATCCGGCTTTCGGCGCAGACCGGCGGTAATCACCACGCAGTCGCTGCCATTGACGACATCGTATTCGGCGGAACTGGTGAATTTCTGGTTTGATGTAAGCGCGGCTCCATGGCGCAGATCGAGCGCTTCTCCGGCCGCCATATCGCCATTCATGTCGACCAGGGCAATCTCCCGGACGATCCCGCCCAACTGCAATGCAAATGCCGCGTCAGAACCTACGCGTCCGCCTCCACCAATAATCGCTACTTTCATGTTTTTTAGGGGTTCCCTCAAGCCAAATTATGGCATACAGGGAGTCTGGTCCCGGGATAGGAGGAGGCGAGGCAGACAGGCTCGCGGACTGGGAGTCGTTACAGCTTTCGCAATGCCGCTAGTAATGCTGCGTTTGGCTCTCCAACCCACCACTTGTCTGCTTTCTTGTCCGCCAGTTTAAGGAAAACCTGCTTACGGTCGGCAGATACCGTCAGGCAAAG
>DATFHI010000027.1:0-3931 GCA_035248525.1 Fimbriimonadaceae bacterium
GTCGTCAGCGGCAATCCCGCGACGGAAGCGACGGTGAACGGGGCAATCGAGAGTGCAGTTCGAACTCAGTTGGGCGCCGACTCGGCGGCAGAGCTCAAAATCCAATTCCCCAAGGCAACTCAAGTTCTCCCCGGTGAGTCACGAACTTATACAGCACGTGTAAAGGCATCTGGCCCTGAAGTCTTGCCGGCGGAAGGTCCTGTCTTCGTTACGGTTAAGAATCTCGCTCTCGGGCGTAAAGCCGAGAGTGCGCTTTGGTACTGCAACGAACCGGAGAATCTCAAGCAGCCCGGCCTCCTATTTGCGGCGCCACTAAGACCTGGAGCACCAAGCCGATTGCTTTACCATCACATCAACATGATGTCCAATCCGCTGGTGGTGATGGTGGAAGCGATCAACGATTCCGATTCTCCGGCTCAACTCATGGTCATTCCGGGAGATAGCAAACCCGATAAGAATCCGGTGCTCGCTGGTGTCCAGGCCGCGGATCAGTTTATGAAAGGTTGGGCGATGAGCAGCGGGGAAGTCGTTTCGATTCCCCCGATGAGTCGTCTTCCGATTGCGATGCGGCGTATTGCTCACGGCCAGACCATGAGCGGTCTCTGTTATTTACGCTTGCTGAACGGTGGACCGGACCAGGTGACCATCCGCACGGAAGCCCGTCCGCCATTTCCCCTCGATTCACGATGGCTGGCGGCGACACAAAGCGGGACTCCGTGGCGATTTGTGGGCGCGCAACGGATGAATAACTTGGACCAAGATCCATTGTTGCCGTCGATCCACATCTATCCAAACCCGTACAAAGAGGAAACCGGTGTTTACCAGGTGGGCGGTAAGTACGCTTTCTTCCGAATTGGAGAAGTCCCGATTTCTCGCGCCGACAAGCTGGACAAGCTAAGTGGCAACTTCGGCGTCACCTACACCATCAAAGCTTTGGTGGAGAATCCAACCAGCACGGCGAGCGAAGTCGAGGTGGTGTTTGAAGCGAGCGCGGGTTACAGTGGAGCGGTCTTTTACGTAAATGGCCAGTTTGTGAAGACTCCATTGCTCCAACCAAAAACGGAAGCTCAGATTGCCAAGTTTAATGTGGAGCCAGGACAGACAAGGAACTTGTCTATCGTCACGGTGCCACTTTCAGGTAGCAGTTACCCGGCCACACTTACGATTCGTCCAGTAGACCTTGGGACTCAGGCTCGCGTTTCCACACCTAAGCGATAGTCCAAAATAGGTACATGAATCCTTCCTTCCGGCAGATTGCCGAGCTGTTCAATGTCGTGGATTTCGAGGGCGACTCCGAACTCCAGGGGTTGAAAAATCAGGCGAGCGGAAAGACGGCCGCCGAAAGCGAAGATCTGGGAAAGCTTCGGCTTAGCGAAGGTGATTATCAAAACGCCATTCGCCACTTCAAAGAGGCGATGTCGCAACGAGACTCAACCGACATCGATCATTTGGTGGACTTGGCCGGAGCGTACGACTACGGCGATTTGGAATTACAGGCGTTCCGGCAATATCGAAAGGCTTTAAAGACCAATCAAGAGTCCCCTGAACCCCTACTTGGACTCGCCGACATTTTACGGCGTTCTGGCCGGTTCCGAGACTCGGTCGCCGAACTCGAAAAGGCTATCAAACTCGAGCCCGGGAATCCCTATTACCACATCAAACTTGCCGAGGCACTTAGAGAAATGGGAGAACCAACCAAGGCGCTTGCCGCCGCCCAATATGCGGTGGTGGTTAAGCCTGAGGAACCGTTTTATCACTACTGGATTGGCGATCTGCTATTGCAGCTAAAGCGTTACGAAGAGGCTTTGCAATCCTTCCGAGCGGCGATCGAGTTGTCACCGGGCGACGATCATCTTTACCTTAGGGCCGCGGTGGCATTTTGGCGCACAGATCGAAAGCCTGAAGCGATTAAGGCCATTCGCCTCGCATCAGATTTGGATCCAGAAAAGCATCTTTATGCGGGAATGTTGGAAGCGCTTTTGGCCGCGAACGGTGAAAACGATTTGGCAGATTTGGAGTCAGAGCGCGCGGACAAGATGGATCGATACGACCATGACGTGCTGAACCGGACTCTGCACGAGATGGGAATCGTTGAATATGATCCGATGGAAGGTTAACCCTTCTTCTTTTCTGGCATGCATAGGCAGGAGGACGTTGTGATCAAGTCGGCATCCACCCAGGCGACTTTGAATTCGGATAAAGCCTTGGAAGCATCTTTAGTCTTGCCCAACCCGACATTCGCCCGGTAAAGCCCATATAGCGCCCACCCATTTTCGGGATGCTGGCGCAAGTCTTCCTTGTACACGTCGATCGCTTCCTGATATTCGCCGGCGTCGACCAGGGCAGCGCCCAACGTGTGTCGCGTCGGCTGAATCCAATCGGGGGGTTCCGTATAGGGAAGTTTGTCCTCGGCCGCCACTGCCTGCCTTAAGTGCTCCAATGCTGCTTCAACTTTTCCTTCCGAAACCAAGATCTCTCCCTCGAGCAGCTCTCCCGCGATGCGATAGATAGCCTTGTACGCGGCGACCCCGCCGGATGGAGATTTCTCGGATGCGGCAAGAAACTCTTGCTGGGCTTCCCGGGCCTTGGTTGGGTTCTTCATCGCCGCATACGCGATTCCGGTAGCTTCGGCTTTCATTGCTTTGGTGAATACGAAGCGCTCGGGTGGAGTTGGTTCATTCAAAATGTCCTGCCACTTACCAAACCTCACCAGAAGCATGTACTTCATCCCCTGGTAGAAGTCGCCCAATTCCCCGAGCTTATCCAGCGACTGGCCAGGTATCCCGTCAAACATCTGACTCCAGTGTTGCAGGGCGAGTTCGCTCTGGCCGCGCATTGCCGCGGCATGGATGAGCATGTGTCGACCGTGGGCAAAGTCCAGCGTCTTTCCGCGCCCTCCCGTGCCCCATGTCCTTTTGGCGGTGGAAACCGACTTCAAGTTGGACTCGATCGCATCTCGGTACTTGCCGGCCCGGTCGAAAATATGTGACGGCATGTGCTGCATGTGCGACAAATCGGGCTGGAGGTTTAACAGTCGATAAGCTTCGGGTAGCGCGCGTTGCGGCTCTTTGGACCCCTCGAGAGTGTGTATCCACAGGTGAAGGGCCTGAGGGTGGTTCTGGTTCAAGTCGAGCGCGTGCCGCAAAACCTTCATAGCCTCTTCAGTGCCTTCCTCCGGCCGGCCGTCCAAGGTCCATTGCTTCCAAGGTCGGAGGTTGAGGATAGATTCGGCAAAGAGGGACGCCACGTCGGGGTCGTTCGGGTACTTCGAATACACATGGCGCATCTCATTTGAATAGGCAATATCCAATTTTCGATCCGGACCACTCGGACTGAATCTCGATACTAAGGCATCGACCAGGTCATTCTCCACCGGGCTCCCGAAGGCTCGATGGGACTTGGCTTTTTCAAGTTCATCGACCGCCGCAATGTGGTCATCCTTATCGTTAGACCAATTGATCGTGTTGCCGTACGTCATTGCCTTGCCCCAATACCCAAACACCTGATCAGGGTCCAATGTGATGGACTTGGAAAAGGATCGAGACGCGCCGTTGTAATCAAAGCTGTACAGCATCGCCAAACCCTGCATGTCGTACTGGTATGCGGCTTGCGATTTCGTTTTGATCGACCGCCGATATTTGCCAATCCCTTCGTACAGTGCGATGTCCGGGGTTTGGAGGATTCGGGAATGGCTGAGCGCGATGAACAGGGCGACGGTGACCATGTTTTCAGCATGATACAACGGAAAACTCTGATGTTCTGGCAAACTGGAGAAGTGTTGGTTCTCGCTGCGCTGTTGGCTGTCCAGATTCCGTATCTGGCTCGACCTGAACAATTCCAAACCTATGCCCGATCAGCGGTGGCGAGTGGAGTGGAATCCCGAGTCCTTGAACTGTTTCAAACCAAGTCAGATGCGGACTATCTCCTCTCC
>DATFHI010000028.1:0-2134 GCA_035248525.1 Fimbriimonadaceae bacterium
ATGGGAATAGCTTCGTTCTGCAATCCGTCCCGAGGTCCAACTTCAACAATACGAACGCTCATCGCGTCTTCTTTTGCATCACGGTGATCATTCCGGTGATGTATTCCTCTTTTTTGGGCAGGCCGGCAAACTGGAAAGTGAATCCGTCTTCGATATCCTGAATGCAATGATAAGCTTCCATTTCGGCGGCTAACTGCTCACTCCAAACCCGGCTCAAGTCGTTTTTCACCATATCCAGATTCGCCCCGATGTAATTCATCTGGAGCCGAAGTCCGATCAGGCGGTCGAGTTGGAAGCTGCGGTCTTTTTTGGTAATGTGCAGATAGGGTAGCTCTGCCAAAATGGCCATCAAATCGTTCTCCCACGCATCCTGATCACGTCCCACGATAGGCATGAACACTCGTGTCCATTGCTGCATCGCGAGCATATAATCCGAACCGCGCACCAACTTGCTCAATGCTTTAATTCTCGGTTGGTTCAACAACCGCCAAGAGGACGCCTTCGGCTACCTGGTCCCCCTTAATTATTCTGACGCTCGCTAGACGTCCATCGAACGGGGCAACTAAAAACTGCTGGGTCTTCATCGCTTCAAGCACGATGATTTTTTGGCCGAGAGTCACATTTGACCCTTCTTCAGCCAGGACGTCCACCACGACTCCGGGCAGTGGGCTCTTGAGCTCGCCGCTGTGTTCTTTACCACCGCTCGCTCTTCCTGCCTTAACGGGCTCGATCTGATACTGTCTGCCCCGGTAGGAGATGTAAACAGTGTCGCCACGCCGGACCGCGATGCCCGAGTGCGTGCCATTTGGGGAGCGGACCATCAATCGATCCCCAACGCGTTCGACCCTCGCTTCGGATTGCGATTCTTCCACCTCGACTCCGTTTACCAGCTTTTTCATCTTGCAGGAACAGCGTCTTTGGATCGCCGGTAAGTTGCCGCGGCGTTCACAAATGACTGGAAAATCCTTCGGGTCTTGGGATCATCGAGCGTGCGCTCCGGATGCCATTGCAATCCGATCAACCAAGGGTGCCGCTGATCCTCGATTGCCTCGATCGTGCCGTCCTCATTCTTTGCCGTCACGGTGAGCCCTTCTCCCAGATCACGAATGGCTTGATGGTGATAACTCTTGCCCGCGATCTGGCGATCTCCGACCACACTGTGGACCTTGGAGTCCTGATCCAATTCGTACGATTGCATCGTGCCTCCGGTATCGTTGGAATGACCCACCACGTCAGGCAAATGCTGAATGAGGCTACCGCCGCGGATCACGTTGACAAACTGGCAACCGTAGCAAATCCCGAATATCGGCATTTCCCGTCTGGCGCTCCGGAATAACCGGGACTCCCCTTCAAATCGAGCCTCGTCCACCAGGGAAGCTTCCGCATGCTTCTCCTCTCCAAAGTGCTTCGGATCGATATCGTTACCCCCAGGAATAAGCCATCCGTCGAGAATTTCGGACACCTGAGCCATGTCGGCGGTGGGTGGAATCAAGATGGGGACACCGCCGGCGTCGGCAATCGCCTGGGCGTAGTTCCAATTCAGGCTTAACTTGCCGCCAGTTCGGGGGTTATTCGAATCCACCTGGGCATCTACCGTGATGCCAATGATCGGCTTACCGTCCATCAGACTGAGATCTTGCTCCCAATTGTTTCGACATTCGCCTTGACCGCCTTTATGAATTCAGCCGCCCCCACACCATTGAGAACACGATGGTCAAAAGTCAGCGCGATATTGGCAAATCGCTTCATACGTAATTCTTCGGTGTCTTGGGCTATGCCGTTGTAGACCTCCCCCAAAAATAGAGTGCCAACCGCCGGGGGAACAACCACCGGCACCGCGTCGCGCAGTCCGAAACTCTGCATATTCGTCAGGGACATGGAAACGCCTTCATGGGCTTGGTCTTTGCCTGACCTAGCCAACTCAATCTGCTCCCTGGATTTCGCCGCGAAGGTTTTCCAATCCATGGTGTCCGCTTCGTCGACCACGGCCAAAACAAGTTCGTCGCCCGGCAGTGCGACGGCAATTCCCAGGTTGACGTGAGCGTAGGTTCGCAAGGTTTCGTCGTTGACCAGTGTCGACCGGAATGCAGAATGCTCCTTAAGGGCTTGCACCACTCCGAATGCGAACATCGTG
>DATFHI010000029.1:0-21752 GCA_035248525.1 Fimbriimonadaceae bacterium
AGTGGATAGATTGGGGATTTCAAAGCGGTTTCCGTCCACATCGATGAGCAACAGATGAACCGACGAAAGCCATTGAGCGTTCTCTTGAAGACTCTGGGTTACAAAGTCCCGCTCACCACGGTCAGTGATCACGTGCCAATAACCGGCTCCAAATTCGCTCTTTGCGTGGGTTATGCGGTGAATCGTTGCGGTCAAATACCGGCGGTGCAACTCTTCCTGTACAGCTTCCAGAGATTCGGCATCCAGGGTCGCCGGATCCTCGATCGTCGTGATCTCCTCGCCTTTACCGTTGAGTAGAGCCAAGTGTTTTCCAGGCCGAGTTAGCGGGGCGGACCAAGCCGGTTTTACGGTGACGTATGAGCGATCTTCGGCGCAAGTCAGCCGCAATCGGTCTTTCGGATTGAAGAAAAGGCGCAGGTTCTTGGTTTCCATGTTCAGGGATTTGTTTTCGTGAGGTCATACCAGCCGGGCAACGGTTGAAAGCCGAATCGCCGGTTAATGGAGAGCATGGTGTGATTTTCGCTGTGGTTATTGGTTTTGAGTTGATGTCCTCCGGACTTCCGAATGAACTCTGTCGACAAAGCTTTTAGTGCGGTGGCGAGCCCCATTCCTCGAAACTCTTTCGCGGTGCAGGTATGGAGGACGCTCCAACTTCCCGGAGATACTTCTCCCACGCCGGATATGCCGGCCCATTCGTCCCCGGCAAGGGCAACGAACTCTCCCTCCGGGTTAAACCATTTAGCGGTGAATACCGAATCTTTTGCGTCCTCCCAACCTTGCAGATGGTCTGGGTCGAGACTGGGAATGTCGAGGTCGGTAATGTATTCCAGATGCCATAAGCGATAACGGTTCTCTTCGTTGTCGCCAAGCTCAGCAAGCGTTGTGAATCGTATGCCATTCGATTTCAGGTTCTCAATAGCGTTGGAGAAAACGCTCAGATCAAACTCTTGTGGATCAATTTCGGACTCAAAAACGTGAGCTTTGACTTCGAATCCCTGACGTTTAGCAAAAGCCAGCGACCGCTCGTCATTGTCCGCAACTTGAGCGAAAACCTTTGAGGATTGAAAAACCGGAGAGGATTCCAGCTCTTGCAGTAACCGTCGGCCAATTCCTTGATTTCGATATTCCGGCTCGATGACAATGCGGGCCATTGCGCATGTGGGAGCGCCGGACTCAGTGATTTCCGCAATTCCAACGACGGCGGTTCCCAGAGCCGCAACCCGCTCATAGCGTTGCTTGTGCCGATAGCGCTCTCGCCGGTCGCGGATCATTTCCGCATCGTAAGGCGCGATC
Organism: Fimbriimonadaceae bacterium; assembly: GCA_035248525.1. Lineage (GTDB taxonomy): Bacteria > Armatimonadota > Fimbriimonadia > Fimbriimonadales > Fimbriimonadaceae > 55-13. The sequence continues at coordinate 1,294 of DATFHI010000029.1, forward strand.
ATAACCATGGAGATGAGCCGCCCAATGGCATTGTCGTCTTCTTGAAGAGGCGCTCGGACCACTAACTCCGACGCCAGTTTTGGTTGATCAGCGAACTGATGCAATGGTCTTCCCACCTCCCATTTACTTCCAATGAACTTCTCAACAGGCCCTCGACTTGGAAACCTAAACCAAGGAGGAGCTTTTCCGACCGAACGTTGGCCGGCATAAAGCAAGCCTCGACCCGGCGAAGATTTAAATGCTCGAACGCGAACCGGAGCACGGATCGAACCCCTTCTATCATCAAACCCCGACCCTCGACGGAGTGGTCCAGGCTATATCCCAGCGTAGCGTTGTAACCTGGAAACGGAGTGATGTTCCGGAGGCTGATCGTTCCGATGTACTCGCTGGTTGGGCAGTTGAAATTGACTTCAGCTTTGGGGTCGGCACCAGGCTTCAGCAGCATCCGGAACCGATAAGCGATCCCTGTTTGGGCTTCCTTCTGATCGCGTTCTGGTCCTCCAATCCACGCCGCTTCCGTAAAGTAAAAATCGTCGCGCTTCGGTTCCCAGGGTTGCAAGTGCGCCCGATTTCGAATGAGGTACCGAACGATCTTTCCCGCCTCGCCCGCCCGCGCGATACGCAGCTGCATGCGCTCGGTCTCCAAATGAGGAAGCCCGTTCTCCACGTGCAGCCACGATCGTACGGTCTTCGTCATGCGCCCTTTCCAATGCCAATGATTTCATTGATCGCACTTTGGGTTTCCACCAGGTTGTAGAAGTGTCCCTTCTTCTCCATCAACTCTTCGTGCGTACCGATTTCTGCGATCTCGCCCTTCTCGAGAACGATCAACCGGGACGCATTACGCAGTGTCGAGAGACGGTGGGCGATAGCGAACGTCGTTCTACCTTCGATCAGCCTTCCGATCGCTTCTTGAATCTGCTTCTCCGTCTCCACGTCGACCGATGATGTAGCCTCGTCGAGGATCAGGATTCGCGGGTCATGCAGGATGGCTCGGGCGATGCTCACACGCTGACGCTCGCCGCCCGAAAGCTTCGATCCCTTTTCACCGACCATGGTGTCGTACCCGTCGGGCTTACTCAGGATGAAGTTATGTGCATTCGCCGCCTTCGCTGCGACAACGATTTCTTCGAATGTAGCCCCCGGTTTGCCATAGGCGATGTTATCGGCGATCGTGCCGTTGAACAGGAAGGGTTCTTGCAGAACTACGCCGATCTGGTTGCGCATGTCTTGAAGCGCAATGTCTCGATAGTCTCGCCCATCGATCTTAATGGAACCTGCGTCCGGTTCATAGAAGCGGCAAATCAGGTTGATCGTGGTGGATTTTCCCGCCCCCGACTTTCCAACCAACCCAATCATTTCGCCCGGCGCAGCGGTGAAGTCGATGCCCTTAAGGACCGGATTGGACTTGTCATATCCGAAGCGCACGTTCTCGAACTTGACTTCGCCCATAATGGAAGTCTTCTTTGCCGGGTCGCCATAGCTTTCGGCTTCCATATCCATGATTTCAAAGATACGGTCGGCCCCGGCCATTGCGCGGCTGAACCAGTTATTTACCGCGGCAAACCATTGCAGTGGTCCGTATACCAATCCCAGATAGGCTTGCATCATCCAGAACTGGCCGAGGGTGAGCTGTTTGTGGACGATCAGATATCCGCCAACTGCCCAGCAAAGGATTGTGCCCAGCGTGGTGCAAAACATCATCGCGCCGAAGATGGTGAACCACTTCGCATCCGCTTTCCAGCCCGCATCGCGGAGCTCGTGATTTCGATGCTGGAATTTGGCGTACTCCGTGTCCTCTTTGGCGAACGCCTTGACGACCCGAATGCCGTGAAGCGATTCGTTCAGGTGGATGTGGAACCTCGCCCATTTCTGCCCGACGCGGTGGAACATCTGCGACATCGGACGCCAGAACGTCACGCCAATGGCAACCACTATCGGGATGGGTAAGAGGATGACCATCGCCATTACCGGATGGATCCAAACCAGGAATCCAACAACTCCAAATAGCGTCAGTCCATTTAAGAGGAAGTAGGGAACACCCTCAACCAAGAAGCCCCAGACCCGATCCGTGTCGCTGGTCACTCGGCTGCTGATGGCTCCCACTTGCTTCTTATCGAAAAAATTGAGTTGCAGGAATTCCACCGCTCGGTAAACCGCCGACCGCAAATCAGCCGCAACATATCCGCCCAATCTGGCGACCAGGCGATCTCGGTAAATGTTGATTACGGTGGCGACTACGGCAATTCCCAACCACCCCAACATGACCAGCCAGAGCGCTTCCAAGTTAGTCTTCTTTTCAAATACCTCGGTTACCAACCGGCCCTGCAGGTAAGGCGGTACCAAATTTAGAAGTGTGGTGGTCAGCGAAAAGCAGGCCAGGGCTACGGCATGCCACTTGTAGGGAATCATGAAGCGCGAAATGCGCATTAGGGTTTTGCCCCGATTTACACAAGCCGGGCAAACTCCGTCCTTTTCTGGAAGCAGTCGATTGCACTTCGGACAGCGCAGGCGTTGCTGTTTGAGACTGATGGACAGCGGTTCGCCCTTCGCCAACTGCTCGATTCCGCGCGCGGCCTCACTGAACTTCGCGGCCACGGTGAGGGAGTACGCGATGACCGGCACGATCTCGCCGGCCGTCGTGATGACCTCTAGTCTTCCGCCGCCGACCAGCGGTTCGTTTCGAGCCGTCTTGATCTCCTTGATCGGCATTTGCAGGGAAGCGACTCCGTTCGCTTCAACTACGCGCACAAATCCCGAATCAACTTCCAGGGTGCGGCGCCCGAACTTTCCGTCATCCAAAAAGTCGGCTTCCAGCGATATGAGATTTGTCGATGGACTTAGCGAAGCCTCGCCAGGTTCGTCTTGCACGTGAATCGACATCGTCCCTCCAAGAGACATTGTCTCGGCCGAAATGGGTTGCACGCCAAACGGCAGTACTATGGTAGCGAACTTCTCGCGGGTTGGAAGAAGCTCCGGAAACGTCTGAAGATTTTTTGCGATGCTCTATTCAGAGCGGGCGCGTTCCGCAAGCACCGCGTGGAACTCGAATATTACCGTCATCGACGGGTTCTGTCAACAAAATTGGGACTGGGAAAGGACCATTAAAAAAAAGGGCGGCGAATCGCGTGTCTATGGAAGGGATGGGACATGCCGCCCAAATGCAGGTCTCTTTGTTTGCGCGAGCTATCTCGCTACATAGAAATATATTCAGCGAGCGTCTTTTTATATGTTCGATTTCCGGCTTTGTCCTGCGAAATGGGGACATAGATTTTTCGAATCAGGGCGACCGGGGTTCTCAATTCCCACAAGACCGGTAAAACTAGAGGCGTGAAAGGAATTTGGCTGGCGCTCGTTGTCACAATCGCCGTCGCATCCGGTTCGATCTTCGTTCTTTCCAAGCGAGTTGGTAAACAGAGTGATGGAACGATTGTGGTCAGTACCGGCCAGAGGATTCTGCCTGGCACAATTGCTTTTTCGGGTCGTCCGATGGACTTGGCCGTCCATCCTGCCGGCCATCTCTTTGCCGTAGCCACCAACCGGGAGGTATTTCTCGCGAACTCCAGCGCAATTTTGGAGAGCACCCGCCGCCGACTCGAAGCCGGTGTGAGTTACCGCGGGTTAGCCTGGTCGAGAGACGGCTCGCGACTTTGGATCAGCCTTTCCAATGGCAAGGTCGCTCGATTTACCTTTGGCGACGGCTTGGCATTCATGGCTCAACCCTCCTTGAGCATTGCCGAGGGCGCGCCGCGAAAGGATGTCGTCCCGGGTGGTTTGTGTTTCTCTCCAGATGGAAAGACCGTGTTCCTGGTTGAGGCCAACGCTGGCCAAGTACTGGAAATCAACGCCGATTCCGGCCAAATTCTGCGGCGTATCGAAGTCGGGAATATTCCATTCGAATGTCGGCTTTCGGGCGATGCCAAAACCCTGATCGTTTCGAATTGGGGAGGACGCGAGGCTACCGAAGAGGAAATCGAGGAAGGGGAAACTGATGAGTCGGATGGAGTCGCCGTGCTTGTGGATAAGCGCGGAACCTCCCAACCGGGCACAGTGTCTTTGATCGACCTCGCTACGGGATCCCGCAGTGACCTGAACGTGGGAGTTCACCCTTGCGGAATTGCCGTTGGAGGCGATCGAGCTTGGGTGGCCAATGCTGGTTCAGACACCGTTTCGGAAATCGACATCCAATCGAAGAAAGTCAGCGCAACAATCCGGATCGCCTGGAATGAGAAGTCTCTGTTTGGTTCAATGCCAAACAGCCTGGCACTTTCCGGTCGCAAGTTGTACATGAGCAACGGCGGAGACAACGCGATCTGCGAGGTCGATACCCTATCCCGGGAAGTGCTCGGTTTCCGACCTGCCGGTTACTATCCGGTTGCGGTTCAAACGACACCGGATGGAAGGGAAGCCTACGTCTGCAACACCAAAGGCAACGGGAGTATTCAAAGGACCTCAGCTGGGCAACCAGGCGGCGTCCATGACTTTCAAGGAACCGTGTCCGTCATCGACCTCACGGCGAACATCGACGACACAACGCGGAAAGTTGTCGAGCTAAATGAATGGACCAAGGATCCGTCGAGGAATCCGGATTTGGCGGTGTACAAGGGCAAGATCAAACATGTTCTCTACATCATTAAGGAGAACAAGACGTACGACTCCGTCTTTGGCGATATCAGTACCGGCAACGGCGATCCCGCCTTGTGCCAATTTCCCGAAAAAGCAACACCCAATGCCCACAAAATCGCCCGCGAGTTCACTCTATTCGACAACGCTTATGTGGTTGGCACCAACTCCGCCGAGGGCCATCAATGGGCGATTGAAGGATTAGCTAACGACTATATCGAGCGTTTCTATGGGGGCTATTCTCGCAGCTATCCCTATGAAGGCAGTGACCCCATGGCCTATTCCAAAGGTGGATTCATTTGGGATTCCGTTCTGGATGCCGGCAAGACGGTCCGCAATTACGGAGAGTTCTGCAACAATCGCGACATTCAAATCCTGCCTAAGGGAACGAAGTGGCTCGACGCTTGGAAGGATCGCGAATCAGGCGCCGGTAAAGTCACGATCAGCTCAAAAATTGCAATTAAGCGGATGCAACCCTTCACTCATCCGAGCTACCCATGCTGGCCCATTTCCATCAGCGATCAGTATCGGGCCGACACTTTTATTAAAGAATATGAGTCGCTCAGTGCGGCCAACAAAGTTCCCGACTTGATGCTGATGATTCTCCCCACCGACCATGGCGCCGGAACCGACCCGAACTATCCCACGCCAAGCGCCATGGTGGCGGATAATGATCTGGCGCTTGGAAGAGTGGTCGAGGCGGTGTCCCACAGTCCGCAATGGAATAAAACTGCAATCATCGTGATGCAGGACGACGCTCAGGGAGCGTTAGATCATGTCGACGGTCACCGTACCGTGATGATGGTGATCAGTCCGTACACCCGCCGGGGTTATGTCGATTCCAACTTTTACACGCAGATCTCTGTAATCCGGACGATCGCCGCGATGCTTGGTACCAAGCCGCTCACCCGATTCGACGCGACGACTCAACCCCTGATGGACTGCTTCCAAAACCAGCCCGATTTCACTCCATATGCGAAAGTCCCCAACCAAATTCCGCTGGATCAAATGAACAAGCCGACTCAACAGACCAAGGGCCGGGAGCGGTTCTTTATGGAGAAAAGCCGGGAATTGGACTTCACCGGCGTAGACAGCGCCGATTGGTATTGGCTGAATCGGATAAATTGGGCTGCGACCAAGGGTTGGGACACTCCGTACCCAAGTTCGGATTAACCTGATGGACCAAGACTCCCTTTTTACGAAGCTCAACGCATTCAAGATTGAAACTCCGAGTTGGGGCTATGCCGACACCGGCACCCGATTCGGTAAGTTCATTCAGCCAGCCGCTGCGAAAACCATCGAAGAAAAGATCGAGGATGCAGCTGAAGTTCAAAGGGTGACCGGCGCGTGTCCCAGCATGGCAGTTCATGTCCAATGGGACTTCCCGGATGGTTGCGATCCCAGTCAAATCGCAAAAAACGCTTCCGAGAGGGGAATTCGAATTGGCGCCATCAACCCCAATTTCTTCCAGGACCAGATTTACAAGTTCGGCTCGGTCTGCAGTCCCTGGCCCGACGCTCGGACCCACGCCGATCTCCACATGGAGCGGTGCTTAGATGTGGCTGCGCAGACCGGTTCGAAGACTTTAAGCCTCTGGTTCGCTGATGGTACGAATTATCCTGGGCAAGACGACTTGATCGGCCGCAAGCGCCTTTTGCAAGAGTCGCTGCGCCGTTGGCATGGGCAGTTAGAAATGGACATGACCATGCTGGTCGAATACAAGCCTTTTGAGCCAGCCTTTTACCACACCGACATTGCCGACTGGGGCATGGCATACACGTTTGCCAAGCACGCCGGGCCTCAGGCCAAGGTCCTCGTGGACACTGGTCACCATTTCCAGGGGGTGAACATCGAGCACATCGTGGCTTTCCTTTTGGATGAGGGGATGCTTGGCGGATTCCACTTCAACGACCGCAAGTACGCGGACGACGATCTCACGCTAGGCTCGATCGATCCGTATGCAATCTTCCGAATTTTCCTGGCCATCAGGATGGCTGAAGAGCGACATGGACTGGATACCAGCAAGATCGAATACATGATCGATCAGTCGCACAACTTGAAGCCAAAAGTGGAGGCGATGATCCAGACCGTAGCAACTGCCCAAGAACTCTTCGCCAAGGCATGCCTGGTGGACTTGGACGATTTGACTTCGAGCCAGATCGCCGCGGACATCGTTGAAGCCGAGACGTGCCTAAAATCAGCATTCTTTACCGACGTTTCAGACGTGCTAAGGAACTGGAGAAACACCCACGGTCTTGCCCCGAATCCGATCGCAGCTCACAGATCGAGTGACTACATGTCGAGGATAAGTGTCGAGCGCTCCGCTCGGCGGGCCGAGTCGGGTCAGTCCGGCGAAAGTAGTTACGCTTAGGCGTTGCCTCCGGCACATTTTCGGCATTCGTCCGCGCACCGGCGACACACTTCGGCACATTCTGCCATCTGGGCGTCGTCAGGCATGGACGCGCAACTTTCCGCACAGCGGTCGCAGACTTGAGCGCAGTGTCCACAATGGGAGTTGCTGCCATTTCGCATGATCTCGATGCATTCTTGGCAACTGGCGGCGCACTCGCGGCATGCCTCTGCATTCTGCACATGCCCCATCTGCGAGCAGTGGTCGGAACACTTGCGACAGGCATCTGCACACTCCGTGCAGGCTCGGATGCAGGCTTGTAATTGTTCGGTTACCATGATTTCCTCCGGCGATGTCTCTGGAACGAAAGGTGGCATCCGTTGGTTCTCGGTCGGGACCCGTTGCAATTCAGGGCCCTGGGGAAGTATTATTTCCCCTTGCGTCCGTACAAGGACGGAGAACGGACATGGCTAAGATTTGTCAGATCAGCGGTAAGAAGGGTAACACCAAGGCGAAGCACATCCAGAACCAGCACTCGCAGGGATGGAAGTACAAGGCTCCGCACAAGAACCGCATTCAGCAGCCAAACCTCCAAACGGTCCGACTCAAGACCGAGCACGGAGTAGTGACCCTCCGAGTCGCTACATCGGTAATCAAGTCGCCGGAGTTCAACGCCGTCGCCTGCGGTTTGAAGCCGGTGCCAAAAGCTTGGTTAAAGAAGCCCAACTACAACCTCTAACGAGCAACGCCCGCCGGTTGTACCCACTCCCAAGTCAAGTTCCAAGGCTGGCCTTCCCCTTCCCAGTAGGAAGTTCCGCTGAGGGTAAGTCGGTATTCAACACCGGGAGATAACCCAGCAATGTTCCATTTACCTAGCTTCTGGCCACCCATTTGCATAATCGGTAAGAGAGCAGGAGGCGGAATATTGTCCCAACTGTGACGAGCTACGTTGTATGCGGCCAGTGCCTGCTGAGTGGTGACGAGCGATGCTCCTTCGGATCCGAAGTCACATGACAAGTTGGCAAAGACGTACATCGAATTCCCGGAAGCGCCGTTTGAATCGACGGGCATCACGCTTGTTACGGGAATGTATCCATTTGGAAGTCCCGGACCATGGCTCGGGGATGCACTTAGTATCGAAGTAGCGGCAATGTAAGCAAGAGCTATGTTCATCGAAAACCTCACTTGAATTGGAGTCTAGTTCGGATTACTTAACCTGTCAAGTAAACGATCTTCACCTTTAGTGGAATTGTTAAATGAGTGCCAACGTTTCAGAATCTTAGGTTCTAACGGTACCGCTAGTCTGTTTCCACTCCCAAGTTGCTCCCCAGAGTTCGCTTTCGCCATCGTAGTAACCAAGTCCGCCTAAGTGGACGCGGTAAGTATTGCCCGGAGTCAAGCCAGTTATCTTCCATTGCACTTCGCGTAAGCCGGACTGCGACATGGAAGGTACCGGGATCGCGGTAGCCGGTGGAAATAGTGGTGGAACGGTTTTGATCGGCGGGGCGAGGTAAGTTTGGGTTGCGTCATTTGTGACAAGTACTGCAGTGCCGTAGTCACTACTGATATTTGCCTTCAAGAACACCTCGGTTGATCCAGCGACGGGTACAGGGTCAATCGCTGTAACCGGAATATATCCATTCGGGGGAAGCGACCCAAGGGAGGATGGCGCAGACACTCCTAGTACTGACGAAGCGGCAATATAAAGGCAAGCAAGGTTCATAGAACACCTCAAGAATCTTGAGTTTAAAGAGTGTCGCTAGTCTTGTCAAGCCACTCAATGCCTTGCAGACAGAGGTCACGCGAAGCGGGTAGCCGGCCACGATGATGTTGGTGTGGTTGTGTTAACTCCAAGACTTTGTTTGCGAGCTCGTCTTCGGCCTTGCCCCTGGGATTGGGGTGCTTTTTTTGAAGCTGAGACGAAGCAGTTGCAAAAAACTCCGCTCCATCCGTGCACTCTTGAGTAGCCAATTCATACGCCAGCGCGAGAAGCAATCTGGGGGTGGATGCCGGTGCATCATGTTCCGATAAGAATTTCAATGCTCGGCTCAGGCATTCGCAAGAGTCGCTGCTTCGCGCGGCAACTGCAGCAAACGCGATGTTCACGAGAAGGTTCGCCATGCCGAGATCATCTTCCAGGTTCTGAGTTACGTTTGCGGCTTCTTCGAACTGCCTTCTGGCTTCTTCATACCGACCGCAATCTAACTTAAGGGCGCCTAAGTTCACCAAGAATCGGGCGAGCGCAGGTTTGTCTCCTTCTCGCCTAGCTACTTCGATGCTGGATAAGAAGTACTCCTCAGCACGCTTTTCGTCGCCCTCTACTCCGGTCAACATGCCGAGGTTATTCAGGACTGCGGCGACCTGATTGGGGTTGTTCAAGGATTGCCAGATTTCCAAGCTGGTTTCGAAGTTCGCTCTTGCTTTTCCATAAGCTTCTACCCGCCATTCGAACACTCCCGCAACGTTAGAAACCTTGGCTTTGAGTTCAGGATTAGCATCCAGTTGGAAGTTCGCCACAACCCGTATGTACTTAAGTCCATCCTCGATGCGCGACATGTGCAGCCAGAATCGGTGGAGCGAATAGGCGAGCGTCGCGGCTTCGATCTCCCTCCCCGATGAGATTGCTCTTTCTAGGGCCAATTCCAAATTCCCGTACTCCTGAGAAAATCGAACAACTGCTGATTGCTGCCTACCCTGTATGTAGTCTTGATCGATCTCGTGGGCCAGATCGCACATCGTATCCACGAGCGCACGATTAAATTTCTCAACATCGCACTCTCGTTTTTCCGAGATAAATTCACGAATCGTTGCCAAAAGTCGGTACCGAACTTCCGAGAAGGCGCCGTCCACAACCACCAAAGACTTGTCGTAGAGATCTTCGACTTTGCTAAGCGGATCCCTAATGCCCAGGCGGCCAAATATCTGCTCCATAAGGTCGATGGATACCGAGCTCTGAAGTTCCGCAAGATAACGAAGGCAGGTTGCCGGCTCGTCCTCCAGAAAGGCGATACTGTGGTCGATCGCCGCCCGCATGGTTTGGTAGCGGGACAGGACACCGGATCGGTTTGACGTCAGTAGGTCGAGCCGCGCACTAAGGCGTTGTTCAATTTGAATAGGTGAAAGGATTCCGGCCCTTGAGGCGGCCAATTCCAGCGCGAGCGGAATGCCGTCCAGTTTCCGGCAAATTCGGCCGATTGTTGCGATCTCGACATCGGTCCATTGCTTCTCTGGCACCAATTCCGCGCAGCGATTGGTAAAGAGTACGACGGATTCGTATAGATCTAAGTTGGATAATTTGGCTTCTTCGTCTTCCGAAGGAAAGCTTAGGGGAGGGACCCGATAGAGTTGTTCGCCAGACAGCTTAAGTGGCTCTCGACTAGTGGCCAGGATCGTGACGGCAGGAGCCGTTTGTAAAATCTGACCTGCCACTTCCGCTGCCGCAGCCGCCACCTGTTCGCAGTTGTCCAGAATAATGAGCAAGGGGGAGAAGCCGAATACCTCCGGAATCGGTTTGCTCACGAAATCCGGCCCGTGGATTGAGATGGCGGCCTGCATGATCGCCAATTCGATGTCTTCCCTCGATTCCGCTCGCGACAGGTCGACAAACCAAATCCCCCCTGAGATTACGTCGACCAGTTCAGCTGCGGTTTGAAGCGCTAACCTTGTCTTGCCTGCGCCACCTGCCCCAGTAAGGGTGGTTAAACGCCGTTTACCCACCAGGTCTCTGACCGTTAGGATGTCTTTCCGACGTCCGACAAAATCCGCAAGTTGAACGGGCAGGTTATGCGCAACGTGTTCCAGCGTTCGCAGGGGTGGGAAAGCTTGTTCCGCGCCCACGCCCTCCACCTGCTGGAGCCACTCTGCATCTAGTAAGTCCTTTAAGCGATGCTTTCCCAGATATGTGAATTTGACAATATCGCGGAGGTGCATCTTCGAAAGCTCGAAGGTAGCGTTACTTACGATGGTCTGGCCACCGTGACCCACCGCCCGAATACGCGCCGCCCGGTTGACGTGAGGACCGAAATACGTTTTCCCCCTCACTTGGGCATGGCCCGTATGGATTCCAATCCTCACTCGTAGGGGACTAGTCGGCCAAACTTGCTCGCTCATCAACCGCTGAATCTGGAGTGCACATTGGATTCCGTCAGGAGCTAAGGCAAATACTCCAAAGTGGGAGTCACCCTCTCCTTGCTCGAGTAGATGATGGCCAGAATGTGCGGTAATGGCGTCGGAGATGATCCGGTCATGGATTTCAACGGACTTTGACATAGTGTCGGGCTGAGACTCCCAGAGTCCGGTGCTGCCCTCGATATCGGTAAAGAGGAATGTAACCGTGCCTTGCGGTAACTCCATCGATACTTGGATTCTAGCGACTAAACCGGATAGAAACAACGAAAGTAAAAAAATGGGCTGCGCTGAAGCAGTGGCGCAGCCCAATACAAGGAGGCATTCTTAACTTGATGGGCTCCTCTCAAAACCCAGTCATTGCCTCGATTTGCCCTCAACCAAATAACCGGTCCTTGGCAAATGCCCTCGAGTCGACTCTTCGTCGCATTGGTTGGGCGGGCCGAAATCGGGGGGATCGATCCGGCCACGCCCGGGGAGCGAACGGTCCATAAGTCTTTCCGAGGTGTGCGGTTTGCTTTCGGACAACATCATTACAGCGCAACATCGCAGTCCCTAACGACTGTCGATGGTGCGATTTGATATCTAACTTTGGTTAGTTCAAGCAAGTCAGAAGGGAATCTAGTAATCTGCGTCGAAGGATACGATTACATAGGATGAAACGAGCTCTTTTCTCTCTCGCAGTTCTTGCGTCGCTCGTCATTTGTTCACCCGCGCAATTTGAGGGTCAAAGCCGCCAAACCGGCATGTGGTCCAACATTCTCAGCGCGCTGCGGCCCCGGTCTCTGGGTCCCACGAACATGGGCGGACGCATCATGGATATCGCAGTTTATGGACCGCGTCCGCAGTTGTTTTACGTCGCAACCGCGTCCGGCGGACTCTGGAAAACCGAAAACGGAGGCACCACCGTAAAGCCGGTATTCCAAAACGAGACAAGCGTTGGACTGGGCGCGGTAGCGGTTAGCCAAAAGGATCCCAATCTGGTGTGGGTAGGTACCGGTGAAGCCAGCAGCCGCAACTCCGCAATTTGGGGAGACGGCATATACAAGTCCACCGACGGAGGCGCGACTTGGAAGAACATGGGACTCAAGGAGACCATGCACATCGCCAAGATCGTGGTCGACCCACGAGATGACAACACGGTTGTAGTCGCTGCGCTCGGCCACCTGTGGGGTCCGAATCCCGAGCGAGGCGTCTATCGAACCACCGACGGTGGCAAGACTTGGTCTCAAGTTCTGAAGGTCGACAACTCCACTGGAGCTGCGGATTTAGTCCAAAACCCGAAGAATCCCAACGAAATGCTTTGCGCAATGTGGACTCGAGAGCGAAAAGCTTACGACTTCACGAGCGGCGGTCCTGGTTCTGGACTCTACAAGTCAACGGACGGCGGTAAGACCTGGCGGAAGATCACCAAAGGTTTGCCCGATACCACGATTGGCAGAATCGGCCTGAGCTACTTCTACTCGGACCCGAAGAACGTTGTGGCGACGGTCGAGGTCAAGCCCAAGGACGCTTCCGAGCGGCAAGGCGGTACGTCGATGAACGGCGGCGCGATCTACCTCAGCAAAGATGGCGGCGAAAGCTGGACCCGTCAATCCAACCTGAATCCCCGCCCATTCTATTTCAGCCTTCCGCGCTGGGATCCCACGGATATCAACCGCATCTATGTGGGCGGCGTTAACCTTCACGTCAGCGATGACATGGGCAAGACGTTCCGGGCGCTGAACGTCGCGATTCATGCCGACAACCACGCCCTTTGGATCGATCCGAAGGATAACAACACGCTCTACATCGGCAACGACGGCGGAACTTATATTTCGCGCGACCGCGCCGTCAAATGGACGCATGTGAATAACATCGTCGCATCGCAATTCTACGCCGTCGCCTTCGACATGCGAAAGCCATATTGGGTTTATGGGGGCCTCCAGGATAACGGTTCCTGGGGCTACCCAACGCAGACGATTCGAGGGGGAAGCTCCTGGTACGACGCGTACAATGTGGGCGGCGGCGACGGCTTCCACGTGCAAGTCGATCCCAATGATTGGACAACCCTATACTCAGAGAGCCAAGGCGGAGCCGTCTCTCGCCAAGATCAAAAGAATGGCGGCGGACGATCGATTCGACCGCGCGTTGCCACTGGGGAGCCGCCGTTGCGGTTCAACTGGTCTACACCCATCGCGCTTTCGCCTCACAACTCAACCACGGTCTACATCGGCGCTAATAAGCTCTTCAAGAGTGTCAACCGGGGAGATTCGTGGAAGGCGATCAGCCCTGACCTCACGACCAATGACCCGAACAAAAACCGGCCTGGACAAAACTCAGTCTCACCGGAGGACACCGGAGCCGAGCGGCATTGCACGATCATCACAATCAGCGAGTCGCCCGCTAAGCCAGGTCTTATTTGGGTCGGGACGGACGACGGCCTGATCTGGGTCACCAAGGATGACGGCGTAAATTGGGAGAACGTCACCAATAACGTCCCTGACCTGCCCAAGTTCACCTGGTGCAGCCGAGTGACCGCATCCAAGTATGTGGAAGGGCGTTGCTATGCAACCTTCGATGGCCACCGAAACGACGACTTCAAGCCGTATGTTTACGTGACCGAGGACTTCGGTAAGACTTGGTCCAAGCTCGACAGTGGGCTGACCCAAGGTGATCCGGCGTATGTGATCCGCGAGGGCCTCCAGAATCCCGATCTTTTGATCTTAGGTTCGGAGATGTCACTCCGGTTCTCTTTGGACCGGGGAAAGAACTGGGTCCGATTCGTAAATGACTTCCCAACCGTAGCAGTGCACGATGCGATCATCCATCCGCGCGATCAGGATCTCGTTATAGCAACGCACGGCCGAGGAATCTGGACAGTGGACATTAGCCCGTTGGAGCAGCTAACCGCAGAGAACATGGCGAAGGACGTATTTGTTGCCAAACCTCAGCCGGTTTACAATCTGGGACGTATGTCTGGAACCCCATGGGATGGGGACGCGGTGTACTTATCGCCAAATACTCAACCGGGTACCACGATCTTCTATTGGCTGAAGGCGAAGGCGACTGGAGAGGTCAAGGTATCAGTTCAAGATGCCGCGGGAACGCAAATCACCGAGTTGACGGGAACGGGAACCGAAGGGCTCAATGCCGTTCGTTGGAACGCCCGAATTCGCGGCCGGATCGCCGATCCGGGTGATTACCGCGTGGTAGTTACCGTTGGCGGTAAGGAATATACAACGAGCATCAAGGTCGATAAAGCCGACTGGTTAGACTAATCCGTAGCTGCCCGCACGGACTTCGTTCGCGCGGGCAGTTTTTTGCCTGATGGACGTCGCTGCCTTCCTGAAATCAATCGAGGAACTTGGACTACAACTGAGTCCGGACCAGGTCGATCAGTTCACGCGATTTGAAGAGGCCTTGTATCGGGCCAACTCGGTTGTGAACCTAACGCGGGTACCACAAGAGGAAGCATGGCTTCGCCACTTTGTGGATAGTCTGCTATTTCAGGCAGAGATTCCAGCCGGCAGCAAAGTCTTGGATATTGGCACCGGTCCTGGCTTTCCCGCATGGCCCCTGGCTTGCGCGCGGCCTGATTTGTCTATAACTGCGATTGACTCCAGTGGCAAGATGCTCGGATTCTTGGCCTCTCAACCGCTCCCCAACTTGTCCATCGAGAAAGTCAGAGCCGAGGAGTGGGGAAGAAGGGAAGAGTTCGACGTTGTAACCGGGCGAGCGATCGCGCCCCTAGCCATTCAATTAGAGCTAAGCGCGGCATTTGTCCGCAAGGATGGCATAGTACTTTGCATGCGTACTCCCGGCGAGGCTGCCGAAATCGGGACCTTGAACGCAACCCAGCTTGGACTGCAATTGGAGGCAACTGTTATACGCACGTTGCCAAAGACCGAAATTGTGAGATTGGGAGCACTCTATCGAAAGGTTGCAGGAACTCCGACTAAATATCCGCGCACCTGGGCCGAGATCAAGCGCCGGCCGGTCGGTTGAGCAGTTTGTTGAGACCCTTCGCTCGCCGATGTTCCGGGTCCAATTTCAGCGCTTTCGCCAAAAGCTTCTTTGCTTCCGGAATACGGTTCAATTGAGCTAGCGCAGAAGCCTGTCCAACCAGGTAGTTGGGATTATCTCCGACCCCTTCCGAAGCCGTACTCGCCTCCGCCAATGAAATGTCGTATTTACCTTGATCGAAATACACTCGAGACAACTGATAATGAGCTTCGGCAGCAGTTTCCTGAATCGCTTGCTCGTTGGACGCAGGAATGTTGAGCAAACACTGCTTGATGTCGCGTTCTGCCGCTTCGAGGTTGCCCAATCCGCGCTCGATCATCCCCAATGCCAGATATGGAGCGAATAGGTTTGGCTGGTAGCGAACGAGGCCCTGAAATTGGCTGGCTGCCGCGACTAGGTTTTGCTTATCCTCATCCGTCAGCTCCTCATCGCGGTTGATCTTTTCCAGCCCGACTTTGGAGAGTTCCTCAGCCTTTGCCAATGCCTGAGTGTATTCGCCACCGTGTCCTATGACCGGCACTTCGGTTGGGGAGTCCTCCCCGCATCCGGTAAGTAGGGCGCAGGCTAGACAACCCAGGATCAATCCAAAACGGTTAATTCGCAACGATATTCACCAGTCTGCCCGGAACCACGATCACTTTCCGCACCGCCAGCCCCTCCAGTAATCCGAGGATCTTTGGACTTGCCAAGGCTAACGCTTCCAAGTCTGCATTAGTTGCCTGAGCCGGCGCCTGGAACTCATCCCGTAGTTTGCCATTGACTTGAATCGCGATATTCACGACTTCGTCTTCGGCGAGTTCGGCTTGGAATTTCGGCCAATTTGCTTCGTAGGTGAATCCGGTCTTGCCTAACGCCTCCCACAGTTCGTCGGCGGAATGCGGCGCGGCTGGTGCCAGGAGCAGAACCAACGTTTCCACAGCTTCGGAAATGGCGAGTGCCAGACCGCGGTCCGTACTCAGATCGGCCTTAATGTCCGTGAGCGCATTGAGGTACTTCATCAACCAAGAGATATAGGTGTTGAAGCCAAAGTCGTCGATGTCATTAGTAACGTCGCGAATCGTCTTGTGAGTCGCCCGACGCACCGCCTTGGCCGCATCGCCTAACGGTTCAAATTCAATGAGATCCCTCCAGTTTTGAGTGATTCTGGGCTTGGATTCTTCGACGAACCGGAAGACTCGAGACAGAAACTTCGCCGCGGAAGCCACCCCTGCACTGTCCCACTCGACGTCCGCGTTGAACGGCGCGACAAACAGCAGATGCACTCGCAAAGCGTCCGCGCCGTGGGTCGCCACCATTTCATCGGGCGTGACCACGTTGCCCTTAGATTTGCTCATTCGCACCCAACGCCACATGAGCTCTTCCTTAGGGATGGATTTGGCCCCTTCGAATGAGACCAAGATTCCGTCTTCTCCTACTCCCAGGGTTTCCCCCTTGCGTGGCTTGCGATAAGGCGTGAGTCCAAGCACCTGGCCCTGGTTTTGCAACCGGGCAAACGGCTCTTTAACCTTCACCAATCCCTCGCTGTGCAGAACTTTGGTCCAGAACCGCGCATAGAGGAGGTGCATGACGGCATGCTCCGCGCCCCCGACGTAGCAGTCCACCGGCATCCAATAATTCGCTTTTTCAATGTCCCAGGCTTTCGCCGAATTGTGCGGGTCGCAGAATCTCAGGAAGTACCACGATGAGCATGCGAAGCCGCCCATAGTGTCTGTTTCCCGTTTTCCAAGTCGTCCATCCAGGTCCGTAGTGTTGAGAAACTCCGGTATGTGGGCAAGTGGGGAAGTGCCGTCGCCGGCGGGCTCGTAATGCTCGACGTCCGGCAAATCCACGGGCAGCGCGCTTTCCGGGACAAGCTGCTCCTCTCCATCTTTGGTGTGAATGACTGGAATAGGGCAACCCCAATAGCGCTGCCGGGAGATCAGCCAATCTCGCAGTTTGTATTGGACCTTCCTCTCCCCAATTCCTAAACCTTCCATCCAGCGCCCCAAGGAAGCGGTGCCCTCTTCATAGGTCATTCCGTTGTATTCGCCGGAATTGATCATGGTGGAGTCTTTGGATACGAACGGCGGCTGATAGCTCTTCACGTTCCTTAAGTAATCAGCCAACGCGTGCTCGTAGCTGAAATCGCCTTGGCCAAAACCTATTAAATAAGCCTCGTCGGGTTTGATGACGGGAATGATATCGAGGCCGAACTTCAGCGCGAACGCGAAGTCGCGGTCATCGTGGGCCGGTACCGCCATGATCGCACCAGTGCCATATCCCGCCAGAACGTAATCCGCGATCCAAATCGGGACCGGCTTTCCGTTGGCCGGATTCATCGCATATGCGCCGGTAAAGACTCCCGTCTTGTCCTTGCCATCTGCCGTTCGTTCGGCGTCGGTTTTCTGTTTGGCCAGCTCGCGATAACTGTCGATGGCCTTCTGGTGATCGGGATCGACGCCAGCCCGAATTCTATCCACGATCTCGTGCTCTGGAGAAAGGACGCAGAACGTCATCCCGAATAAAGTGTCGACGCGAGTCGTAAAGACCTCAAAACTCAACTTCCGATCGCGGTCATTGAAGTTCAATCCGGCCTTAACCGCCGCCGCTTCAAATGCGTGCGAAACCGATTCGGTTTCGATCGGGCGGTCCGCTTTAAACGCCGCATCTTCGGCCTTGCCCAAGTGATGCAAAGCCTTTTCGGCTACGGTTGGGTCAGCTTCCGGTTTGAATCCGCTAGCGAGCACTTCCGCCTTCAGCGCTTCCAGTTCATCGGACATCCGCGACTCTTCTTTCAGAACTTCGGCTCCGCGCCCCCAGTGTCGGTCGTAATCCTCCGGGGTTATGAACCTGACTTCCATTCGGAATTGAACGCCTTCCGACTTGCCAATCCAGTTGCGCTGCTGGGCTTTGATTCCCTCCGGCCAATCCAGGTCGTCCAGGTCCTTCAGCAGTTGCTCAGCGTAGGCAGTTATCTTAAAGAACCACTGCGGAATAAGCTTCTTCTCGACCAAGGCGCCAGATCGCTCCGCTCGACCCCCGATGATCTCCTCGTCGGCAAGTACCGTTTTGTCGACTGGATCCCAGTTCACGGCCGCCATCTTGCGGTAGGCCAACCCCTTCTTGTACAGCAGCTCAAAAATCCATTGGGTCCACTTGTAGTAGTCCGGGTCGCTGGAAGCGAAGGATCGAGACCAGTCGTAGCTGATCCCCACCAAATCCATCTGGCGGCGGTAATTGTCCGCGTACTTGCGAATCATGGGCGCGGGGTGCGACTTTTGCTTAATCGCTTCGTTCTCCGCCGGCAGCCCGAAAGCATCGAAACCCATGGGATGCAAGACATTGAATCCCTGCATATATTTGGCCCGACAAAGCACGTCGGTCGGTACATAATTTCGGCAGTGACCCACGCTCAAACCCGCGCCTGAAGGATAAGGAAAGAAATCGGCGCCGTAGAACTTAGGTCGATTTGGCTCCTCTCGGGTTTTGAAGAGATCGGCGTCCTTCCATCTTTTTTGCCATTTGGACTCAAAACTGGAAGGATCGTAGCGGTCTGCCATTGCCTATTTTAGCAGGGAACCTGACTCTGCCCATGGTCCGGTTCTAGTTCAGGACTACACGGTTTCGGGTTAAACTGAGACCATGCCGACAGACCAGGTCGACCAAACTGCGCTGGAGATCCTTCGTGAGTTAGAAGCCTTCATCGATCTGGCCGTAAAGCAGAACGGGGGAAGCACGACGGCGATCCGCCCGAGCCACCGGGTGAAGTTTCACTGGCCACCCCATCCAGTCAGCTACGAATATCACGTGCTCGCCTCCGACTGGTCCGGGAATGCCCAATTCGAGGCGTACGGCGAGACATTCGACGTCGAAGTAGCTTCCACACCTTACGGATTTTTTGGCCGCTGCGCTTCGATTTGGCATGAGGACAAGGGCGAAACCCTCCCTGTAATGCTCGACAACCTTCGAAACAGCTCAGAACCACTATTTCGTCGACAACTAACGATCAACTCATGTTTGGGGCAGACGGGTCGATTTACCGGTCAGCTACGGTCTGTCGGTCCGGCTGGGCTAATCAAGTTGCTTTATTGTTCAGACCGAGATATCGCCAACGAGGCGCATACATTGATCGACACCCATGCCAGCCAAAGAGTGTTCACTCCGGCTTTGGTGGCGATTCTGAACGACCGTCGACATCCGAATCGACGGTCCGCCCAGTGGTGCGTACTCGACCTGTTCGAAGACTTGCCAAGGTATTGCCAACACGAAGAAGAAGAAGCCGCCGCCATTACCGCGATTCGAGACCTCATCTGGGATGCGGAAGACGACTACGCGAGAACGATTTATAAGGCGGGAGTGGTACTCGGCGGCCACATTCCCCATAAACATGGTGGCCCGATTCTGATCGAGTGCCTCAACGCACCGAGTAAATTTGGCCGGCGCAGTGCAATTCATGGCCTGTTCCACGTGGTGGAGTGGCTGCCAGAGCTAAAGGAAGCTGTACTTTTGGCGCTAAAGGAAGTGGCGGCCGAAGACCCGGAGCCGATTCTGCGTGATTTTGCTGCTTCGATGGCAAACGATATCGAAGCGGGCGGCATCGATCACCACCCGGAACCAGTGTTTGCCGAAGAGCTTTAGCGCCCTACTTTCCGATGCAGAAGTCCCGGAAAATCCGTTCGATGATATCTGCTTCCGCGGTATCGCCGGTAATTCGTCCGATGGCATACAGGGCAGCTCGGATTCCTTGAGCAGCGAGGTCAGGCGGCCGGCCATATTGCAGTGTTTCAATTGCCAAGTCCAATTCGCTAGCGGCCTCCAAAAGATCGGGCTCGTGGCGAGTCTGAATCGAAATTCCCAGCGGCATTTCGAAATTTTGGGCAAGGCTCTGATAGAGTTCTAGCATCCCCCGTCCAGTTAAGCAGGAGATGCCAAGCCATTCTGCAGGTGCGGGGCTTAGGTCAACCTTGTTTGCGACTCGAATAACGGGTCGGTCGAACTGGGGGACCTCGGCCGGTACCTGAGTTGCATCGACCACGTACCAAATCAGATCAGCGTTGGCGGCAATTGCCAGGCTCCGTTGCACGCCCACTTCTTCCACTGGATCGGCGCTCTGGCGAATGCCGGCGGTATCGATGAGGGTGACGGGGAAGCCAAGAACATCTGCTTTCTCCTCGATGTAGTCGCGAGTCGTACCGGGACTCGCATCGACAATCGCTCGATCGCTACCCAAAATAAGGTTCAAAAGCGAACTTTTTCCCGCATTTGGCGGACCGACGATCGCCAAACGCAATCCATCGCGAAAGATCCGCCCGGTATTGGCAGTGCCCGCCAAGTCGAGGATTCGCGACTTCGTTGTCTGAAGACTGTCTAAAGTTGC
>DATFHI010000030.1:0-6550 GCA_035248525.1 Fimbriimonadaceae bacterium
TTTCTCTTCCGGAAGATAGGTAATGCGCGGATCTTCTACGCCCCACAACTCTTCCGGGTAGTTCTCGGGATCGGCTTCGATGGTGGGACGATCTTCAATCCGCCAACCATCGACTCCATTGTCCGAACGTGCGACGGTTAAATGGCTGAACCCGCGGCGATCTTCACACCTGCAAAGCAACAGCGTGCTCCCATCTTCCAGGCGCGTCGCGCCCGGGTTGAAGACGCTGTGCACCGGGTAAGAAAACTCAAGCGCGGTGAGGATGGGGTTTGCATCATGGCGCCTGAACAGGTCGGCAAACGCGCCGTTTTTTTCCAAATGACGAAGGTTCACTGATTCACTCCCGACAATTTCCAATTCGTTTCCTGAACGAATCTGAGGTATTCGGAAACCGTTCCCAAATACGCCAGAGTCGATTCTGCACCTTGGTTTTCGTTGACGCTATCAGAATGTAGCCCATCCCGGCAACCGCCGGTTTGGAAGTCCACAATGGGCAATTGGCAGTCGTTTTCACCGGTGAACCAGTCCATTGCCCACTTTGCGCGCAACATCCAATCCGTAGCCTTATGATGGGTGGCGGCTGCTAAGCAGGCATCCACCACTCCCCAAGCTTCTAACGGCTGTTGGTCGAATTGCGGCTTTTCCTGGCCGCGGTTCCAGACTCTTTGGCAGCCGATAGGCGAGAAGCAGCCTTTCATGCCGGTCTGCTGCTCGCAAAGCCAATCGAGCGACTCGAGTCCGATGTCGACATAGTCCATGTCGTCGAATGTCTCTCCGGCGACCAACATCGCCTGGCTAAGCCGGGCGTTGTCGTAAGTGGCATATTCCTCGAACCAGCGCCAGCCGGCCGTCGAATTGCGTTTGTACAGTCGCTTGAGCCGATCGGCCAGCTCGTGCATGAGTTGCCGGGCGAAGCTTTCTCCAGCCAATGGCGAGTCGTTCTGACTTAACCCGATGATCGTGTAGGCCCATGCACGGGGACTGGTGAATTTCTCGACCGCGGGTAGCGCCTTCTCCAGAACTCCGAATGCGACTCCGCGCATCTGGCTGGAACCAGGACCGGCAACCCACTCCCCAAGGCCCCAAATCGAGCGCCCGTGGGAGTCTTCCGAGCCGATCTCCTCCATCCAATTCCTTCCGTAGTCCATGAAATTCCGAAATCGGCCGCTGTGGGGGCTAAAGCTGTGATACAGGAACGCCAAATAGGAGGCAGCCATGTTGTCCAGCGAAGCGTGTACCACGCCGATCCGCTTCAGTCGCGAGGCGACGAGTAACGCCCGCGCATTATCATCCACGCAGTAGCCCTCGTGACGATTCGGTATCGGTCCGACGCAATGCTGCAATATTCCGGTGTCGTCGGAAATGGCGCAGAGATGTCGAAGATCGAGCCGCGGGACTTCCAAGTTGATCTCGTAGCGTTGGGCGAAGTTCTGAGACACTCGCAGTGGCGATCGACTTTCTTCTACGGCTCGCTCGAACGACTCAATGTAACGCTGACCGACATTCGGCCAGGTCATCGGCCGGCTGTGGGCATAGGCTCGATTAGCCATCCTCTGACGATTCTCAGGATGTTCGAGCAACTCTTGAATAGCGTTGCCGGTCGCCTCGGCATCCCGGAATGGAACCAAAACTCCATTTCCCTGGGAGAGGAGCTCTTCGGCATGCCAATAGGGAGTGGAGATTATGGGCTTGCCGCAAGCAAAGGCATACGCCAATGTTCCGGAAGTAATTTGCTGCGGCTTCAGATACGGGGTGATGTAGATATCGGAACCCTGGAGGTACCGGACCAATTCTTCCAGGCTCACGTAGCGATCATCGAACCGCACATGATCTTGCAATCCGAGGTCGCCCACCATCGCCTTCAGCGATTTTCGGTAAGCGTCGCCCGTTTGCGCCCGTACTTGCGGGTGCGTCGCGCCAAGGATGACATACATGAGGTTTGGATGCCTCTCCACCAGTTTCGGGAGAGACTGGATTACGTATTCCAACCCTTTGTCCGGCGAAAGCAATCCGAAAGTGAGCAACACCTGCTTTCCTTCGAGCCCAAGCTGGGGCTTTACGGTATCCGGATCCACGAGCGATGTGTCCGGCGTGCCATGGGGAATTAAATCAATTCGCGAAGGATCGACCTTGAACTGAGCCTGGAGCATCCGGTGAGCTCGTTCGCTCATCACGACGACCCTTTGGGAAAGCTGAACGATCTCTTGAAGGACCTGGTGCTGTTCGGAATCTGGCTCCTCCAAGAGGGTATGCAGGGTCGTTACCAGTGGCATCTGAAGGTTGCGAAGCAGATTCAGAACGTGCCGTCCGGCGCTGCCACCGAAAATGCCGTATTCGTGCTGAAGGCAAACAACGGAATAGTCGTTCAGATTCAAATAATCCGCAGCGGCACGGTAACTGCCGACCCTTTTTTCCGGAATTTGATACTTGACGATTGGCGGATATTCGTACCCCTTTGCCCGGTCGTTCATTGCGACGACGTCGGTCGGAATGCCATTGAAGATCAAAGAATTAGCCACATCCGCAGTGAACGTGGCGATTCCGCATTGTCGCGGAGTGTGATTTCCTATCAAACACGCGCGCTGAATTGCGCTTTGCACGGAGCCCCTCATACTTTTTAGACTGCAACTCGCAGATTTTCAGCGACCCGCGTTGAGTCCAAGCTATTCTTAATTCATGCCGCTTCCTGCCTTGCTGCTTTTGGCCATTCCCGCCGACTTGCCTTCGGTTGCCGATGCCGTTAAAGGTCTTTCCCGTCGCGAAGGGCTTTTGGAGTCGTATGTGGACGTCAATAAGGGCCGGATTCTCCTTAAATTGCCCAGGCCCGAAGATTCATCCGGCCTAGTCGGCGAATACCTCTACGCGGAGTCTTTAGCGTCGGGTTTGGGAGCGAACGACATCGGTTTGGACCGGGGCGAAGACGGAGAAACCTACGTCGTTCGCTTTCGAGTCCGAGGCGAGCGGCTAGCGATCGAAGCGGTCAACACGTCCTTTAGGGCTGACTCTCCCAATCCGGACGAGCGCTTTTCGACGGAACGTTCATTCCCTTCGAGCGTGTTATGGGCTGGGAAGCTGGAAGGCCGAGATCCGGATGGTGTGTCGGTGGTCGACGTCACCAGCTTTATCGTTCGTGATGCGCACCGGTCGGCGGCTACAATGTCCGGCTCGAATGCCAATTACAACCTGGATGCCAACCGCAGCTACCTCATGCCTGAGTCTTGCTTCACGTTTCCGGACAATCTGGAATTCGACGCAAGCCTAACGTTTGTTTCGAATAATTCTCGGGCCGAAGTAAGGGAAACGTCGCCCGATCCCCAATCGGTGACCTTAATGCAGCATCACTCGCTGGTGCGGCTGCCAGACGATGGGTTCAAACCCCGGGAGTACGACCCTCGAAGCGGCTACTTTGGATTGACGCAAATGGATTTTGCCGCCACTTTGGATCAGTCCTTGACCAAGCGGTTCATCGCTCGTCACCGCTTGGAGAAAGTCGATCCTACAAAAGCCGCCTCCGCTGTGAAGAAACCGATCATTTACTACCTTGACCGGGGTGCGCCTGAACCAATGAAATCCGCTTTGCTGGAAGGTGGACGCTGGTGGGCCCAGGCATTCGCCGACGCCGGATTCCAAGAAGCATTTCGAGTCGAGATTCTTCCTGAAGGGGTGAATCCCCTGGATATCCGCTACAACGTGATCCAATGGATTCATCGATCGACCCGCGGCTATTCGGTCGGCGGGTCGATTGTCGATCCTCGGACGGGAGAAATTGTCAAGGGGATGGTTCGATTGGATTCGAGCCGCATTCGACAAGACCTGCTTATCTTCGAGGGTCTGGGTGGCGCGGATGGAGCATTAACTGGGAAGCCAAATGACTTCACTATTCCCGCGCTGGCTCGCGTGCGCCAACTATCCGCGCATGAGATTGGCCATACCCTTGGACTTCGGCACAATTTTGCCGGAAGCACATTTGGCCAGGCTTCGGTCATGGATTACCCGGGGCCGAATTTGCAGTTGAAGGACAACGGCGAAATCGACTTCAGCCATGCCTACGGAGTCGGAGTCGGCGCCTGGGACAAGTTTGCGATTTGGTACGGCTATTCGGATAGTACGCCGGACCAGAGGCAAAAAGCGCTTGAAAAAGTGCACAAGGGCGAGCTTGTGTACTTGACCGACGAGGATGACCCGGTCCAGGGCGGGGCTGACTGGCGATCGAGCAAGTGGGACAACGGAAATGATCCCATTAAGGCGTTGCAAAACACGATTGCCATTCGGAATGCCACGATGGGCAAGATTGGAGAGATCGCGGTTCGCAACGGGACGCCGCGCTCCCAGATAGAGGTCTCGTTAGGACCCATCTATTTCTTCCACCGTTACGATCTGGCTACGCTCTGCAAAACCATTGGTGGTTTGGAATACATGCACAGCGTGAAGGTGCCCTCTGGGTTGGCATCGGCCCCGCCCGTGAGGCCGGTCTCGGCAGCTCGACAGCGACGGGCTCTGTTACTGATTGAGGATTGTCTTTCCCCGGCTATGCTGGATATTCCACCGCAGCTGGCAGCGATTCTACATCCGTCTGCGCCGGGATATGGCGATCGCCGGGAGAAATTCAAATCCTCCACGACTTTCGTTTTCGATACCCTGGGCGCGGCAAACACCGGCGCCGATCTAGTGATCTCAGAATTGCTGAATCCGGCACGATGTGTGCGCGTCGTGGAATTGAATGCCCGGGACAACGCGTTGCCCAGCCTAACTGAAATTTTAGGGTCTGTGCGTGATCGCGTGTTCAACTACTCGCCCGACTCGCTTCGACATGCGGAGATTGCGCGGGGAATCCAAAGTGTGTTTGTGGATCGGTTAATGGACCTTGTGGATGCGGATGTTCCCCGAAGCACACGGTCCAGAGCCGTAGCTGAACTGAAGAAGACTTTAGAAATCGCCAATTCCAGATCTAAAGCCGGTTCGGAAGAGGCAAATGCTCACTACTCACTGCTCGCCGGCGAAATCGAAAAGTTCTTCGATCGACCGATGGGCGAGGGGAAGCGTTCTCCAAAGCCGCTTGGTCCGATGCCGGGCAGCCCTATCGGTTGCAGTCTAGGTGGATAGGCGGACGGTAAACTTTTGGGCTCATGCCCACCAAGACGACCGTCTGCACGGCCATTCCGTATGTGAACTCGGTTCCCCACATCGGAAACATCCTCACTGACCTTTGTGGAGATGTGACGGCGCGTTATTTACGTCTGAGGGGCGAGGACGTTTTCTTTCAGGTCGGCACCGACGAGAACGGCCTCAAGATCAAAGAGGCGGCTGAGCAGCAGGGGCGAGATGCAAATGAATTCGTCGGCGAGATCGCTCAACGCTTCCGGGATATTTTCGATGCCACGCGCATCAGCTACGACGACTTTATCCGCACCACCGAGCCGCGACATCTTGAAGCGAGCCAAGCGCTTTTCCGAAAACTAGAGGAAAACGGGCACGTCTTTCTCGGCACCTACGAGGGTTGGTACGACGTCTCCACGGAGACGTTCTTCAGGGAGGAGGATCTCGTCGATGGGAAGAGCCCGGATGGCAACGAGGTTCGGTGGGTCAGCGAAGAAAACTACTTTTTCCGGTTGAGTGCATTCGGGGATCAGCTTCTCAACCATATCGAGGCGAACCCCAATTTCATCGTGCCCGCCAATCGGCGGAACGAAGTTATCAGTTTTATCAAGCAGGGCCTGCGAGACATCAGCATTACGCGAAAAAATCCGGGCTGGGGAATTCCCGTTCCGGGCCGCGAAGATCTTGTCATCTACGTCTGGTTCGACGCCCTGATCAACTACATCGCCTCCACCGGTTGGCCCAACGGCGACTGGCAGGAAAAGTGGCCAGCGAAAGTGCAATGGGTCGGAAAGGACATCCTGACGCGGTTCCATGCAACTCTGTGGCCGGCCATGTTGATGGGCATCGGCCTCCCATTGTTTGAAACGGTTGCGGCTCATGGATGGGTGTTGCTGGGCGGCGAGAAGATCTCTAAGTCCAGAGGAAATGTGGTTCGTCCCTTGGAACTGGCTGAGGAGTTCGCAACTCGAGCCGGCATATCCAAGGATTTAGCGGTCGACGTGCTGAGGCACTACCTCACCGCCACGATGTCCATGGAGGGCGATTCGACTTTCACCTACGAGGATTTCGACCAACGTTACAATAGCGACCTGGCCAACGATCTCGGCAACGCTCTAAACCGCACGCTCAGCATGGCCCACAAGTTTGTTGGCGGAATTGTGCCGGGCGCGCCTTTGGAAGTCGAGGCGCTGGGTGCCATTGAAAAAGCAAGGGCCGCGTTCGAGATGGCCATGGCCGAATACCAGATTCCGTGTGCTAGCGAAGCGGCAATGGGCTTGGTCCGATTTTTGAACAAGTACATCGACCAGCGTGCGCCGTGGGCTCTGGCCAAGGCCGGAGACCCGGCGTTAGGCTCAGTTTTGAGGTCGATGCTGCTGTGCGTCAGAGCGGCGGAAGGGTTGATGAGCCCGTTCATTCCGCTTGGGTCAAAGCTTGTGAGCAACCAGCTCGG
>DATFHI010000031.1:0-26010 GCA_035248525.1 Fimbriimonadaceae bacterium
TCATTTCTCCGGTCATGGCAAGTCTCGGCTTGACTCGTCGTCCGGTAACTAGCGAGGTGAGCGCGGTCAGCATGGTTACGCCGGCGCTGGGTCCGTCCTTTGGCACTGCGCCGGCCGGAACATGCACATGGATTTCCAATTTGTCATAGAAATCATTGGGAATCTTTAGCTGATGAGCGTGGCTCCGTACATAGCTCAATGCCGCGGTAACGCTCTCTTTCATTACGTCGCCCAATTGGCCGGTTACGATTAACCCTTTCGAACCCGGCATCTTGGTGGTCTCGATAAAGAGAACGTCACCGCCAACTGGAGTCCAGGCGAGCCCAATGGCAGTTCCGGGAGTGAGCTCTCGCTCGAGCACTTCCTCAGTAAGAAATCTGGGGGCGCCAAGCGCGGACTCCACAAACTTCTGGTTGACGACCACCTTGGCAGTTCGTCCTTCAGCGAACAATCGAGTCGCTTTTCGCACCACACTGCCGATCTCTCGCTCCAAGTTGCGAACTCCGGCTTCGCGAGTGTAGAAGCGTATAAGCCTCTGGATCGACTCGGTCTTGAACTGAATCTGGCTCGGACGCAGGCCGTGTTCTTCCACTTGTTTTGGGATGAGGTGGTGGATGGCGATGTCCAGCTTCTCTTCCTCGGTGTAGCCGCCAAGTTCTATCACCTCCATGCGGTCCCGCAGGGGAGCGGGAATGGTGTCGAGGCGGTTTGCTGTAGTGATGAAGAAAACGTTGCTTAAATCGAAAGTGGCGTCGATGTAATGATCTCGGAACGTGCCGTTTTGCTCCGGGTCGAGCACTTCCAAAAGCGCCGAGGATGGATCCCCGCGATAGTCATTTGCGAGTTTGTCTATTTCGTCGAGCATGAAGACCGGGTTATTCGTTTCGGCTCGGCGAATACCTTGGATGATCTGCCCCGGCAATGCCCCGATATAAGTCCTTCGATGGCCGCGAATTTCAGCTTCGTCGCGCATTCCACCCAGGGAGATGCGGATGAATTTGCGTCCCATGGCGTGGGCGATGGAGCGTCCCAATGAGGTCTTACCAACGCCGGGAGGTCCCGCAAAGCAGAGGATCGGTTGCCGGACCTTGCCCCCCTTTTTGACCTTTCTCACGGCCAGGAATTCAATGATCCTCTCTTTGATTTTGTCGAGACCGCTATGGTCTTTGTCGAGGACAGATTTGACTTCCGCCAACTCCAGGTTGTCTTCGGTTGAATTGTTCCAGGGGAGGGACACCATCCAGTCGACATAAGTGCGCGCAACCGTATACTCCGGGGCGCCGGGGGACATACGCCGAAGCCGCTCATATTCCCGGTTGACTTCCTTAAGGGCCTCTGCGGGGAGCTTTGCCTCGTCGATCTTTTCTCGAAGTTCGTCTAGCTCTTCGCCGCGTTCCGTTTCCTCTCCAAGCTCCCTCTGGATAGCTTTGAGCTGCTCTCGCAAATAGTATTCGCGTTGGGATTTGCTGAGTTCAGTGTTGACTTCGCTCTGAACCTTGCTACTGAGCTCGAGGACCCGGACTTCCTTACCCAACATCTCCAACAACGCTCTCAACCGGGTTTGGATATCGATCGTCTCGAGAACCTTTTGCTTATCCTCAAGACTGAGGGTCATGTGGGCGGCGACCAGGTCGCACATGACGTTGGTTTCTTGGACAGCTTGGGTGAGGCTTCGAAGCTCATCGGGAAGTTGAGGGGAAAGTCGGATCGCTTGATCGAATAGGGCGGCAACGGAGCGGCGCAGGGCCTCAGTCTCTTCCGCTTTGTCCTCGGGAACGGCGGGCTCGTCGATGATCTCGATCTTCGCCCGGAGATAGGGGACCTCTTGCAGTCGCTCTACGATGCGGAACCGTTGCACTCCCTGGACGATTAGTCGGACGGCGTCGGGAAGCTTTACAAGGGTTCGAATAATGACCGCGCATCCATACTCATAGACGTCTTCAAATCCGGGAGTTTCGTCGCCCGGACGTCGCTGCGCAATGGTGCCGATGATTCGATTGTTGCCGACTACGCTCTCGTCGATGAGTTGAACGGAGGCTTCCCGAGATACGCTCAGGGGCGCAATCAACATCGGGTAGATCACGCTGTCCCTCAAGGGCAGAATGTTGATCTCGTCGGGAATATCCGGCTTTGGCTCCTCCTCGGCGCCATCTTGGACCTGGGTTTCCAGTTCCTCCTCAATCCAGCTCTCGTCCTCTACCGGCAGTTTGACTTCAGGCATTAAATCTTCTTGATGGTTATCGTCTGCGTCACGGCGACTCGCTGCTCTTTCGGCAGGAGTATCAACAAGAAGCCGTTTCGGTATTGGGCTTTCATTAAATCTACGAGGATGGGGACATCGGGCAGCTTGACTTCCCGCTGAAACTCTCCATAAAAGATCTCCAGTTGATGGACTGAAGTGCGGCCGGATTCGTTTGTGTTCTCCTCTTGGCGCACGCCCCGAATCAGCAGGCTATGGCGATCTGGCAAGAAAACCAATTGGATATCCTCTCCCCGCACTCCCGCAATTTCTGCTTTGACGAGAATTCGGTGAGAATCTTCCAAAACGTCGACTCTTGGCTCCCAACCTTTACCAAGCGCAACGGCGGGGCGAGTCCGTACGATCTCTTCGCTGAGGCGCTGCAATTCATTACCGACTTGCCAAAGCCATTCGTCAACGTCTCTTCGAGACATGCCTGGAGTGTACCAACCGCCAAACGGCCATTCCATAAAAGTTGGGCTCCGTCTGTCAGTGAAAAGCCCGACACGGCCGGGACTTTCGTCTAAGTTAATCTGAAGCACGCGAGTGGCCCGGACCACTCGCGCAGTGGAGTGCTAGAAAGCATATTTTTTAGGAGAATAAATGATGAGCAAGTTAGCAAAAGTCATCCTTGGAATTGTTGCCGTCGCGGCGATTGGTTGCGGCGGAGGCGGGGGAGGCGGCAGCTCCTCTAACGGCGATTCCGGCAATATCTTTTTAACGGATGATTTGAATACCGGATACGACCACGTGTGGGTCACCATCAAAGAAGTTTCGCTCGGCAAAGTCGGTGGTGGTAGCACGGTGGTGTTTAGCGATCCAACCGGTACAACCGTCGACCTTCGCTCGCTTCGCGATGCGCAAGGCAAGCGGTTCCGATTCCTGTCCAGGGACAATGGACTTTCTGGGCAGTACGATTCCGTTTCGGTGGTATTGGATGACGATGTGGTGCTCTTCACCACTGGATCTTCAACAGGCTTGGCGCGGACATTCGAAGGCGCGGTCGGCGGAGAGAAGACCCTGACGGCCACATTCTCGGCCCGAGAATTCGGTCCTGGAAATGACGATCTGATCATCGATTTCGATCTCGCCGCTTGGTCGGACAATGGAACGCAGGTCACCGGGGCAACGATATTGGCGACGGCGGACGACGTCGACTTCGGAGACGACAACCGGCACGATCGTGACAACTTCCCGGGCTTCATCAGCGGCCTATCCGGCACGGCTCCCGACCAAACCTTCACCTTGACCCGAGGCAACGACACCGTTGTTGTTCAGTTGAGTTCCGACACCGAAATCCATCGCTCCGGCGGAAATGGCAACCCGGTCTTGGCAAACGGCCAGCACGTCGTGGTTCGCGGACATTTCGACGCGGCTAGCAATATGCTCGTTGCCGAGCGCGTGAAGATCACCGGTACTTCGGACGACGATGAGGATGAGGCATTCGGCAACGTGTCCAATATCGATGGCAACGCCGGCAGCTTCGATCTCGAAGTTTTGGACGTGGAAGACTTCCTGCCTTCCGGCGATCCGATCCATGTAACCACGGGCGGTCAAACTACATTCCGCAACAACGCGGGAGTGACGGTGACCAAAGAAGAGTTCTTCGCCGGGTTAACGGCGGGCGCTCAGGTGGAAGTAGAAGGCTCCTATGACTTCGCCTCCAACACCCTCTCCGCGACGAAAGTCAAGATTGAGGATGACGGCGACGACGAGGACAACGCGGAAGTGACCGGTGCGACCTCCAATGTCGACAGCGGCATTTTCTCATTCCAGATTGCGGCAACCGAGTTCAGCGGGCTGAACGTACCTCCGGGAACGTTGATTACCGTCCAGACTTCGGACAGCACGGAGTTCCGTGGACTGAGCGGCGGCGATATTATCACCAAAGTTCAGTTCTTCACGTCCCTCACCGCCAGCCCGGGCCAGCTTGCCGAAGTGGAAGGCAATTGGAACGGCACGGTATTGACGGCAACTAAAGCCAAATTGGAAGACTAGGTTAAGACCTAGGTAAGTCGAGATCGCGGTCCGAACTTCGGGCCGCGATCTTTTTATGTGACGTTGGACAGGTTTTTCCTGAATGTCCAACTGTAGAGTGCGGTGACCGCAACCAAGATTCCTCCCATTTTCAGCGCGAACGGAAGCCCCGTGCTTTGGGCGAGATATCCGAACCCCCAAACCCCAAACGGTCCGAGGCCAGATAGCGCCCAGACGTGCATCGAGAGGACCCGCCCCCGCAGCCGATCAGGCGACAAGGTCTGAAAGAGCGTGTTGCATGTGTTGAAGATGGTCACGGATGCAAATCCAAGCAACGCGAAGATTGGGTAGGCGACAACTGGTGTGCGCGCTAATGACAAAAGAATGAGCCCGATCGAAACTGCGGTTATGGCAATTCGTAGCGCCATGATTCGGATGGGCCGGTCCGCCATCGACGTGATGAAAATAAGCGCGAGGACGGATCCAACTCCGACGGCCAAATAAGACTCGCCGAGACGCTTACCGGTATGCAGCATTTCTTCGGCGATGGCCGGGATTTGGGTGAGATAGAACAGCCCAAAGATCGAAACGCTGGATTCCAGGATAAGCAACGCGCGAAGACGAGCATCTCGCCAGGTGTACAAAGCGCCTTCGATCACGAGGTCCCAAATCGGCTGAACTTCCCGGTCGGAGGCGCGGAGATCGGCGCGAATGGCAAGGCCGGCGAAGATCAGGGCAGTAAAGCTAAGCCCGTTGATGAAATAGCAGGCGGCGGTTCCAAACGAAGCGAGCAGGACGCCGCCAATTGCAGGTCCAACCAGGCGAGCCATGTTGAACGTCAGCGCGTTGATGGGGATCGCAATGGGGAGGTCTTCAGGAGGCACAACCCGGCTCACAATCGACTGCCGCGTCGGCATCTCGATCGCCGCAACGGCACCCAGGATCAGCGCCACGCAGACGATGTGCCAGTACTGGACGAATTTGAAGTATGTGGCCGCGGCCAGGAAGAGGGCGCCCATCGCAAAAATGGTTTGCGCGGCAACCAGAAGCATCCGCTTATTCAGAGTGTCAGTTAAGCTGCCGGCGAACGGCCCGAGGAAGAAAACCGGCAGCATTCCAAAGAACGAGACTAGTCCGAGAAGGTTCTTGTCATGGGTTAATTGGTAGACCAAGTAGCCTTGGGCGACCGTTTGAATCCAGCTTCCACAAAAGGAAAGGAAGGCTCCTCCCCAAAGCAACCGAAAATCGGGATGGCGAAAAACGCGTTTGAGTTTGTTCTTTGGTGGCTGGATCTGCGCTTCCGAAATACTCGCAGAATTTTCCAGCATGGCTTAGTATGTTCTAACGCGAAAAGGCCCAACTTGGACTGAAGCCGAAATGGTCCAGTAGGTCTAATTCGTTGCAGTCAGAGGCGTCTGGTAGAATTTTTCGCGGACGCAGGAAGCGTGAGGTTGAGTTGGAAAGTCCGTCGCAGTTAAGGATTCTGCAAATTATTTCTAGCTCTGCGACATCTGGAGCAGAGAGGCACGTCTTACACCTATCGAGAAAGCTGCAGGATCGCGGCCATTTCGTAAAGGTGGTCTGCCCCGCGAAAGGTTGGTTGCCAACCGTTCTGGAAGACTCCGCAATTCCCTTTAAGATTTCCAATATGAAGGGTACGGGCTGGTACCGGACGATGCTTTACTTGATGCATCAAGCCCGCAAGCACAAAGTCGACGTTATCCATACGCATTTGACTCGCTCCGCATATATCGGCCATGCGGCAAGCATGTTATCGCGGACGCCTGTCGTCACGAGCGTTCACATCGCGAACAATGACCAGATTTACAAGCGGCTGGCGCGCGGAACGAATCGGCTGGTGGCCGTTTCGAACTTCGTCCGAGGCATGTTGCACGGTAAAGGCGTTCCGGATAAGTTCGTGGACACGGTTTACAACGGCACGGACTTCGCCGATTTTGCGCCTCATGATCGAACGGCGGTGCTGGACGAATTTCAAATCCCCCGCAGCCGCAAGGTGATTGGCCTGGTCGGCCGAGTTTGCAAAGAAAAGGGCCACCTCGAGATGGTCGAAGCGATGAAGGACTTGCGAAGCGAGCATCCGGAAGCGCACATGATGTTCGTCGGCCGGGTGGAAGAGCCGTTCGCCGGAGAATTCGATGATGCGATTCGCAGCGCCGGAATCGAGGACCGGGTCACTCTCACGGGCATTCGCCACGACGTTCCACGGTTGTTGGACTCCTTCACGATGAGCACCATGCCATCGCATATCGAGACGTTCGGAATTGCAGCGTTGGAAGCAATGGCGCGGAGCAAGGCAGTAGTCGCAACGCGAGTGGGCGGACTTCCGGAAGTGGTGCGACATGGCAAAACTGGAATCCTCGTCGACCAAAATCCGGGCGAGCTGGCGGAAGCGGTCAGCTACCTATTGACCAACGACGAAGTCCGGGAAGAGATGGGCGCCAACGGCCGCAAATTGGTCGAGCAGAAGTTCACCATCGGCGAAATGGTGCGTCAGTTCGAGACGGTCTACAACAAGGCCGCCGGGCGCGCCTAAGGTACGATAAACGTCAACCGGGTGCCGTGCCCAAGTGGCCTAAGGGGTCGGTCTGCAAAACCGATATTCAGCGGTTCGAATCCGCTCGGCACCTCCATTTTCTACTTCTGGCGAGCATTTCCCAAGCGCAATGGCTGATCTCATTCAAGCGGCAATCGAGGCGAGAGAGCGAGCCTATGCACCCTATAGCGGTTATTCGGTTGGGGCGGCGATTCTAACCGAGCAGGGAAGCATCGTTACCGGCGGCAACGTTGAGAACATCAGCTACGGAGCGACGATCTGCGCGGAGCGTTCAGCGGTTGTCCGGATGTTGGCGGAAGGGGCCGGAAGCAAGGTTTGCGAGTTAGCGGTAGCAAGTAAGGATGGCGTAACTCCTTGCGGCATTTGTCTCCAAGTTCTGCAGGAGTTTGCAGCTTCGCCTCAATTCAAAGTCCATAGCGTCGATCAGACAGGAATCGTTCGGAGTTGTAAGTTCCAAGATCTTCTGCCTCATCCATTTGTTTCACCGAACGTCAGGCGAACCGAAGTCTGAAGGTTGACGGTCTAATTGTTGCGAAGCTATATTTAGCGTCCTGGTGGTGAAAAACTTGAAGAAATACCTCGCGTTCGTTCCTGTTGGGCTCTTCGCCTTGTTGCTCGGTTGCGGAGGCGGCGGTGGCGGTGGTGGCGGAACAGATGGCACTAATGGAGGCTGTGCGGTCAGCTTCACGGCAGGTCAGACCAATGCTCAACCTGGTGACACCATCTATGGACAGATCGTGGACGATCAAGGCTGTCCGCTGACCAATGTAAGCGTTAGACTCTATACGGCGGCGGATGTAGTCTCCGCAATTGCTACCACCAACGTCGACGGATATTGGACGGCCAACGTGGCCGCTGACGTTATCAAGTCTGATGTAGACGGTACAACGCTGCCTAACACCGTTAATAAGGGTTTTACCTACGGTAGCGGAGTGTTTCAAGCCGCGACCGTTTCGCCAGCATTCGATTGCAAAGTGCCGCTGCCCGGGATAACACCAGGCATTCTAACGGCGATGACCTTTCAGAGGTTCAACTTCCCACGCACTTCATTGCCGCCTCTTCCGCCACCGACCGGCTGTCAGTGACGCGGCTTGCGCAGAAACTCCGCCATCGCGCGGAGGTTCTGCTCAGGCAGATCCGGATAGGCGGGCATTGTGCTGTTTTTCTTGACGCTCTTCGGATTCTTGATGAAGTCGACATACCACTTGGGATCGGTATGTAGCCTATAGATGTCGTCCAGCTTTGGCCCACCCGTTGCTTTCACTCCGTCGATTTCGTGGCACCCGCTACAACCTTCATCTTCGAATAAGACTTTCCCTTGCTTAGCGATCTCCTCATCGATCGGAGTGGCTGGCTCCTTTTGCGTATTGTCCGCCACGTAGGAGCTTTGATCCGGATCCCGTGTTCCAGTTAAAGGCGCGAAGCCTCCGCCGAAGATTGCGCCGGTGCCAATGAAGTACGCCATGAACAGGATAAAGATGAATTGAATTCCTGAGGTGGCAAGCCGCTTGGCCAAAATGGGCGCCGCCAACAGGAAAAGTACGAACAGCCCTGGAATAGCGGCGGAACCAATCCAACCCAAGGTGGGAGAGACGTTGTTGAATGCTTCTAACGAACCGTGCAATGGCCAGGTGTACCAACTCACCATAGCATTGAATCGGTTGTAATCCACTTCGGTCGCCCCCGTACCGAGTGGGCGCTGGACGACTAACGCAACACCGAGCGGGATCAAAGCAACGATCGTGGCGGGAATCCAGTAAGCCTTTCCAGCATTTTCCCGCCGAAGTTGCATCCCGGTCGCGCCAAGCAATCCAATCAAAAGCGCAATTGGCAGAATCAGGCGGTGGGCGGTATACCAAACAGGCAAGGTTTGATCGGTCACTGACGGTTCTCCACCCATCATGACCGCGGCGATCGCCTTGCCTCCGGGCACTCCGGCAGTAATACCTCCTTCGACGGCGGCGGTTTGGACGCCATGCTGGTCGAAGGGAAGCAGGTTCCCGGTTAGCTGAAACAGGAAGGCCGCTCCGAAGAGGGCGAGTGCGCTGTACCAACACCAATGATTCGGCGCCCGGAAATTGCCGGAGAAAAGCATTAGGCAAAGGTGGAAGAAGCTGTGGACGATAAAGAATGCACTTCCCCAATAGTGAAATCCAGCGATTTGAGCATGGGGCGAAGCGGACATGATCGCCTGCATCGTGTCGTGTGCATGCTTCGGATCGGGGATGTAGGCCCGGTTTAGATACCATCCGGCCAGGCACTGGAAGACAAATTCCAAGACCAATGCTGTGGCCGAAGCGGAAAGGATCCGTTGAGTTGTCGTTCCAGTGCCGGTTGCTTTCACTTGCCCTCAGAGTATTCACGAACCGACCCAAACTCTGCCAGTTGCAGAAGGGACCTATCCGTGATAAAGGGGTCGGTACCGCGCATAAGAAGGTTGGAATCCAAGGATGACTTTGCCAGTGGGACCGTTTCGGTGCTTGGCGATAATTACTTCCGCTTCCTCCACCTTTTCTGGGTCCCAATCCACTTCTCGCTCTTCCTTGGCTTTGTAATAGGCGTCCCGGTAAAGCAACATGACTATGTCCGCTTCCGCCTCGATGGAACCTGATTCTCGAATGTCCGAAAGAACCGGGCGCTTCTCTTCACGAGCCTCGACTCCTCGGTTGAGCTGGGAAAGGGCAATCACTGGAACCTGCAGTTCTTTTGCCATCGCCTTGATGCCACGGGCGATTTCGGAAATTTCTTGGGTTCGGTTTTCCGTTCGCTTGTTGCCCCGCATCAACTGCAAATAGTCCACCACGACGAGCGACAAGCCCGCTTCGGCTTTTAGGCGTCGGCACTTACCGCGCATCTCCAGAGGGTTGATGTCGGACGCATCGTCGATGTGGATCGGCAGGGAGTACAGATGCTCACAGGCGTCGGCGAGCTTCCGATAAGTGTCATCGCTTAGGCTCGGACTCTTTAGGGCATGGCCGCTTACTCCGCTGACCATGGACACCATGCGCCTCACCAATTGCATGCCGCTCATTTCCAAGGAGAAGATGGCAACCGCCCCCTTCTCTTCTTTTGCCGCGGCTAATGCGAAGTCGAGCACCAGAGCTGTCTTACCCATAGATGGCCGAGCGCCGATGATCACCATGTCTCCGCCGTAGAAGCCGGTTGTCATCTTGTCTAAATCCGCAAACCCGCTGGTGATGCCAACCATCGGTTCACCGGAATCCATGATGTGGTCGACATCGACGAAGAATTCCTTGGCCAGAGAGCTGACGTGCTTGAAGTAGGTGCCCATCCGCCGGCGTCCCACTTCAAAAACCAGTTGCTCGGCTTTGTCGACCTTTTCATCAGCATCCCCCTGATCGGCATCGTGAACGACCGCGACGATGTCCCTTCCCGCACGTTCCAGCCGACGCATGGTCGCTTTGTCTTGGACTTCACGGGCATAGAAGGTTGCGCTGGATGGACTGGGGACGTATTCCGCCACCTGGATCAGGTAGTTCTCGCCGCCGATGTCATCCAGAACTTCACGGTCGCGAAGCTCCTGAATCACAAATTCTAGATTGGGCGGTTTGCCGGAATTGACCAGTTGGCGAATGGCGCGGAAGATATCGCGATGGGCCGGACGGTAAAAGTCGTCGGTGTCCAAAATTGCCAAGACCTCTTCCGCCGCCCGGTCATCGAGCATCATCGATCCGAGGGTGCTCATTTCCATTTCGAGAGAGTGGAGGGGGACGAGTTCTTCAGTAGCGAGTGTCAAGGCTAATCTCCGTAAGCGGAGATACTATACACGATTATGTAGACATAGTTATACACATTCTTATGTGGAAAGGTGTGGGGAAAAAAGGGGTTAGAGCGACGAGCGGAGAACCTTTGAGGTCGCCTCGGACATGAAAAATTCTTGGCACGAGAATGGCTTTTCGCTTCGTTTTCGCTTGGGAATCGAATACTCGCCTTTGGAATCCAGCCGCCACGCCTTCACGTTATCCTTCAAGCAGTTCGCGAGGACGTGATCCCGCAGATGGGCGATGTGGTCCGGTTGCTCCACGGGGCACAGGACTTCAATTCGACGGTCCAGGTTTCGCCGCATTAAGTCGGCGGATCCGATGAACACCTCGGGCGAGCCGCCGTTCTCAAAGTAATAGATTCGGCTGTGCTCCAGGAATCGGCCGACGATGGAGATGACGGAAATGTTTTCGCTCAGTCCAGCCACTCCGGGTCGTAGACAGCAAATCCCTCGGACAATGAGATCGACCTTGACTCCAGTTTTACTTGCAACGTAGAGGGCGTCGATGACTTCGGGATCGACCAGGGAATTGAGTTTGAAGATAATCCGACCCTTGCCATTTTTTCGGTTGGATTCGATTTCGGCTTGGATTCGCTGGAGAATTCCTTCGCGCAAATTTATCGGCGCCACGAGCAGTTTTCGGTATGAAGTCTGTTTGCTAAATCCGGTCAGGTAGTTGAATAGCTCGGATATGTCTTGCGTGATAGCGGGGTCCTTGGTGAACAGTCCCAAATCCGTGTAAATGCGGGCGGTTACGGGATTGTAGTTACCGGTACCAATGTGAGCATAAGTGCGCAGGCTGCCTCGCTCGCGGCGCACGATCAAGCAGAGCTTGCAGTGAGTTTTCATCTCGGCAAAACCGTAAGTGACGTGTACGCCGGCTCGCTCCAAGGTTCGTGCCCACACGAGGTTGTTGCTTTCGTCGAATCGGGCTTTCAATTCCACCATGGACGCGACTTGCTTGTCGTTTTCAGCGGCGTCCAGCAGGGATTCGACGATGGGCGATTCGCTGCCGACCCGATAGAGGGTTTGCTTGATACCGATGACGCTTGGATCCGTGGCGGCAGAGTCCACAAAGGTCTCAACCGGACGGAATGAGTCGTAGGGATGCTGCAGTAGGACATCGCGAGCCGCAATCGCGTCGAAGACTTGATCGCTGGTCGCGAGGTCGTCGCTCAAAAACGGATGATGCGGCGGGAATCGGAGCGCCGGGCGGTCGACCTTGGCAAGCTCCTGAAAGACTTCCATCCCGATGACGCCGTCGATCGAGAACACATCATCCTCATCAAGGTTTAGAAGTCCCATCAGGAGTTTGCGAATCCGCTTCGGCATGGTGGAGGCGACTTCCAGCAGCACGGGGTCGCCAAATCGCCGGAGTTTCAGGGTTTCTTCGATCGTCGCAATGAGATCGGCGGCTTCGAGTTGGCGGATCTCCACATCCGCATCGCGCACGACTCG
The DNA here is from genome assembly GCA_035248525.1 of Fimbriimonadaceae bacterium. Taxonomy (GTDB): domain Bacteria; phylum Armatimonadota; class Fimbriimonadia; order Fimbriimonadales; family Fimbriimonadaceae; genus 55-13. The sequence continues at coordinate 12,034 of DATFHI010000031.1, forward strand.
AAACAGGTGCGCCCCCACAACTTGGATTCCAGGAAAGAGGAATTTGAGGTTCTCCGCAATGATCTCTTCCAGAAGCACGTATTCGTGCTTCCTTCCCGGGAGTCGAACCGCGCGGGGCACGATGGAGGGCACTTTGACTCGCGCCAACTTTGTTTCCATGTTGCCGTCAGTCAGCTCAACCGCCAGATTCAGGGAGCGATTCGAGATGAAAGGGGTGCTCGGCGCAGGGTGGAGGATCAAGGGGGTGCAAAGCGGGAAGATCTCCCGGTAGAAGAATTCATCCAACTCCTTCCGCTGTTTCGGGGAGATTTGCTTGATGGGGACAATCGCAATTCCAGCCTTGCTGAGGGCTGGCTTAATCTGCTTTTCATAAACCTGGCTGGCGAGCAGGCGTAGCGGTTTGGCGGCTCGGCTAATGATCGAGAGCTGTTCCTTTGGAGTCAGGCCGTCTGGCGATTGCTCTAGAATTCCGCTTTCAAACTGCTCTATGAGGCCGGAAACTCGGACCATATAGAACTCATCCAGGTTCGATTCAAAGATCGCCAGAAATTTGAGGCGCTCGAGAAGCGGATTGTGGTCGTTGATGGCCTCTTCCAGCACCCGGCGGTTAAATTGGAGCCAACTGAGTTCCCGGTTGAGGTAGGGAGATGATTTTTCCTCGGCTTCCGCTTTCGCCCGGGACTTCACGGATTCTGCCCCTTAATGTTTCCTCTCGCCATCTCCAATATCGCGCCTTCACGCACTCCAAACTCGCTAACCATGACTTCGGCGAGTTGGAACTTCTGCATTAGTGCCAGGTACACCAGGGCTCCGGGAAGTAATGTGCCTGCGCGCTTGGGCTTGACATCGAACCGCGCGATGGTGGCTTCCAGAGTCAGGCGTTGGGTCGCCCAGATGAGATACTCCAACTCCTCGATCGCCAGACACTTGTCGCCGTCCGGATGAAGGGCGCGCCACAACCCGCGAGCAACTCCGCCGCTTACCGCGCCACGCTTGGGCTTCGAGGGCAGTTGGCAGTTTTTCAAATGTTTTTGAATATAGGTGCTTGCTTTTTTTACGAGTTCCGACGAATAAGGGTGTACGAGATCGGTTTCGGCAATAACTCGGCCCGTGCCCAGAGGCAAAGAGATTTCGTCTCCAAGAGAATCGCCGGCGACTTGGGCGATCTGGGCACTGCCGCCCCCAACTTCGAAAAGGATGTCGGGATCGGCTTCGGCGGCATCCATGCGAACGCCGATAAAGCTGAGTTCAGCCTCGCGACGTGGCGAAATCAGTTCGACCAACACCCCGGATTCCTGCTCGATTCGATTGAGAAGCCGCGAGTGGTTGCTGGCAGTGCGAATTGCCTCGGTGCCAAACACGTAAATCTTGCCGGCCCGGCGGGACGCAGCAACCTTCCGGAATTCCCTCATCGAGGCGACAAGTTGATCGGCTTGGGCCTTGGGGATTAACCCGTGTTTGGCGACGATTTCTCCCAGCGGAATCCAGTCGTTGAGATTGTCCAGGCGCAAGACAATGTCGCCGTCCGTTGCCGCAACCAGCAGGTGAGCGGTGTTCGATCCAATATCTGCGGCGGCGAAAACTCGGGCCATTGGCGCATTTTGGTCCCCCGGACCAATTGATTGCTTGGACGGACATTCGTCTTAATGAAGTTATGGGATCACCTAAGTTGGAATCGGCAATTGCATTTGCGACAGAAAAGCACCGGGGCCAATATCGAGACGGTGAAGCCCCTCTCCCCTACATTTGCCATCCGTTCGACGTTTTGGCAAATCTGCGCTACGTGGGAGAGGTGACGGATGAAGATCTGTGGTGCGCGGCCATCCTCCACGACGTTGTGGAGGAAACGGACGCAACGTTGGCGGACGTCGAGGCGCAATGTGGGTCGCGGGTAGCGGAGTTGGTCCAGGAGTTGACGAGGGTTGAGCCGGGCCAAGACGAGATCCAAGGAATGGACAAAGAGCAGATTTGGGAGTTGCGCTCCAAGATGTTGTTGGAAGAGATCGAGAAGATGTCGTCCGCTGCCCAGATGGTGAAGCTTTCCGATCGGCTTTCCAATCTTCAAGAAGCGGAGCGCACGAAGCCAGAAAAGAAGCTGAAACGCTACAACCGCCAGACCGCCAAGATTTTGAAGATCATTCCGAAGTCGGTGAACCCTGGATTGTGGGCGGCAGTGAAGTCGCTTCACGACCGCATTGGGGAATAAGGTTGTAAACTGCGCTGAATCGGGACCGATCGACGGCCCGTCCTTTCCTTAGCGACCATGGCCCCACGAGAGACGCTTGCCGAGAAGAATCCGATCTCCGCGCTTGGCGTCATCGCTCCCCCGCCGATTCACGTTACGACACCGACATTCGACGGTTCGCTGGCCGTTCTTTTCCAGTGCGTTCGCGATCACAAGATCGATCTCATGGACGTGCCGTTGTGCCCGATCTGTGAGTCTTACTTTCTCTATCTGATCCACTTGGAAGATGCCTGCCTGGATGAAGCGGCGGCGGCATTGGCGGCGCTCTCTTACCTCTTGGAGCGAAAAGCCTGGTTGCTGTTGCCCGTCGAGGACCCGGAGCCGGAGATTGTAGAACTCCTCGAGCTTCCCACTCCAACTGCTCACGAATATGAACTGGCGATCGACTCCTTGCGGGTTTGGCATGAGGAGCGAGCCCAGCTCTTCTTCCGCACTGCCGAAATCGGGGCTGAGGCCTATGAATTGCCGGTCACGCTGGACAAGGTGTCGGGCCAGGATCTTGCCCGGGCGCTCGAGCGGTTATTGAGCCGAGCCAAGCCTGAAAGCGTGACCCCCCTGGGCAAGCCTCGTAAATCGCTAAGCGAGCAGATGCGCATCGTGCTCCATGCCCTGAGCGCCGAATGGAAGTCGTTGGAAGAGCTAATCACAGGCGAATTTACGCGGAGCGAGGCGGTGTACTGGTTTTTGGCGTTACTGGAGCTCATTCGCCTCGGTCAGGCGTCTGTGCGACTGGAAGCGGACGAAGTGCAATTCGCCTGCCAAAAGGGGTCGAAGAACTAGCCCGATGAGTCTGCCCGACCAGTTGGAAGCTTTGCTGTTCGTTGCCGATCAACCCGCCTCGATCCGGACGCTCGCCACGACTTTGCAAATCACCGAAGGGCAGGTGGAGCAGGGTTTGGAGGTGTTGGAGGCAAGGCTGGAAGATCACGGCTCTCTGCGCCTTGTGCAGTTGGCGGGCGGATACCAACTGGCAACCAAACCGGAATACGCGGGAATCATCGCTCAGTTCTTGAAACCACAGCGAAGCCGATTGTCCAAATCGCTCCTGGAAGTGTTGGCGATCGTGGCATACCGTCAGCCCTTGACTCTGGCCGAAATCGAACAGGTGAGGGGAGTTCAAAGCGATTACAGTGTGCGGGCGCTGGTGGAGAGACGGTTGTTGCAGGATGTCGGTCGGAAACCTGTGCCGGGGCGCCCCCTGCTGTACGGGACCACCCAGGAGTTTCTGCACCAATTCAAATTGAATGATCTGAAGGACCTTCCCGGCTTGGACTTAAACCGCGCAGAGACTCCGGATTCCCTCTTTTCTGAGTAGAGAGTCGAACTGCAGGCGGCTGAAATTCTTACCATAAAGGTGGCTTCCCGCAACCTAAGCAAGTACAAAGCTAAACGCAACTTCAGCGACACTCCCGAACCTCGCGGCAAGGTGGGAAAAAAGGGCCATTTGTATGTGGTGCAAAAGCACGCTGCGCGGCGATTGCACTATGACTTGAGGTTGGAACATCGGGGGGTGCTGTTGAGTTGGGCGGTGCCCAAAGAGCCGAGCCTCGATCCTGAGGTAAAGCGGCTGGCGGTGCGGGTGGAGGACCATCCCGTGGAGTACGGCAGCTTCGAAGGTGAGATTCCCAAAGGCAACTACGGCGCGGGCAAGGTGGAGATCTGGGACAGGGGCAGTTGGTCAACGGATGAAAATATCGATCAGGCGCTGGAAGAAGGAAAGCTTAGCTTTAATATCGAGGGCGAAAAGTTGCACGGATCGTTCGCTTTGGTGCGAATGGGCGAACCCTCTGAGAAGGAGAATTGGTTACTGATCAAACACCGCGATTTGGACATGGAGGTGCCCGGTTTTATGCTTTGCCGTCCAGTGGAGACTCCTCCCAAAGGCGATGAGTGGATTCACGAGATCAAGTGGGACGGATATCGAGCATTTGCAGTTGTGTCCGACGGCGCTTGTCGGTTTGTTTCGCGTGGGGGAAATGATCTGACGGTGCCCGATCTGCAGGCGATTGTGGGAAAGGCGATTCCCGGAGATGCGATTTTGGACGGCGAGCTGGTGGTCTTCAACAAGGAAGGGCAAACCGACTTTGGGATGTTGCAGGCGACGTTGCGGTCTGATCGAAAAGATATTTGCTACATCGCCTTTGATCTGCTGTTCCATGACGGGGAGGATCTAAAATCGCTCCCTCTTACGGAACGTAAAGAAAGGCTTCAGAAGCTGCTTCCGAAGCCGGGACGATTGCGGTTTAGCGATGGATTCGAAAACAGCGACCTTTATGAGAAAGCCTGCGACCTCGGGTTGGAAGGGATCGTTTCGAAACGTCGGGACAGCCCATATCGGTCCGGCCGATTCGACGATTGGCGGAAGATCAAGTGCATTGGCCATGAAGAGTTTGTGGTGGGCGGCTTTACGATTTTCGCTGGAACACGGAATTCAGTCGGGTCGCTGATCGTCGGCCAGATGCGGGACGGGAAATTGGAGTACGCGGGCAGATTGGGGACCGGGTTCGATGAGCGGGCACGACGGGAACTTTATGACCGGCTGGAGCCCCTGACCCGGAAGACTCCGCCGTTCACAATCTCGGATTCCAAGGATAAGAAGGGAGCCATTTGGGTGGAGCCGGAAGTGCAGGTTAAAGGGAAGTTTGCCAGTAAGACGGCGCGCGGAATCGTGCGCCATTCACGATTCGATGGAGTATTGGATATGCCAACAAAAGCGCCGCAAAGTGCAGTCACGCAGTTCAAGGTCACGAGTGGAGACCGGGTGGTAGATAAGCAGTCGGGAGCCACCAAGCAGATGCTGGCGGACTTTTACGTTGCCGTACTTGACCGCATTTTCCCGCAACTGCAAAACCGACCGATTTCGGTGATCCGCTGCCCTGAAGGAGTGAATGGCGATTGCTTCTTCCAGCGCCATTTGAAAAACGACGTCGAGGGTACAGAACCCATTCCGGTGAACGATGAGGAGTACATCGGCCTCGTTAAACCGGAAGGCGTGTTGGGGTTGGTTCAGTACGGAGGAATCGAATTCCATCCATGGGGCTCACGAATTAAAGATGTCCGGCTTCCAGATCGCCTGATTTTCGACCTCGATCCGGGGCCAGGCGTGGAATGGAGCAAAGTGCGTGACGGCGCTCGGGTTTTGAAGGAGCTACTCGAGTCGCTCGGTTTGAAGACGTTCCTTAAAATTTCCGGCGGGAAGGGACTGCATGTCGTCTGCCCGATCAAGCCGGAGTTGGAATGGGACCAAGCCAAGTCATTCACTCGGACCCTGGCTGAAAACCTTGTGAAGTCGCATCCAAAGGATTTCGTGTCCAAGATGTCCAAGTCGATTCGCAACGATAAGATCTTCGTGGACTATCTGCGAAACGACCAGACCAGCACGGCGGTCGCGGCATACTCCTTGCGGGCGAGGCCAGGTTTGCCGGTGGCATGGCCAATTCTGTGGGAGGACCTGGACAATTGGGACAGCCCATCGGAAATCAACATCGCCAACTTCGAGGAGTGGTTGGACGAGCCAGACCCTTGGGCAAATGTGGATAAGTCTGCCGTCTCGCTGAAGAAGATTCTTAAGCTGTAAGTCTTAAGCGGGTTTCTTCTTGGCCCGAGATTTCTTGGCGGGCTCTTTCTTTTCCGCGACCTTTTTGCCGGTTGCCTGGACGCTTTGCCGGAGCAGGTCGACGAGGTCGATGACGTTGGATGCAGTCTCGCCTTCGGGCTGATCCTGAGGTTCCAATTGAGCCATGTCGCCCGCTTCCGCTTTCTTTTCGATCCAATCCATCAGGCGATCGTGATAGGTGTCTTCATATTGCTCGGGTTTCCACTCTACGGTCTGAGCGTCGACCAGTTGTTTGGCAAGCTCGATTTCGCGGTCGGTAACTCGGTACTCAGATGGCGAACTTGAAGGCAGATCGAATTCCTTGATGGGCCGGAGTTCGTCGGCAAAACGCAAAAGCAGCAGCACGAGGCCCTCTTCGCGGGCCGCCATCGCGGCGAGATATTCACGGGTGCGAATGACGACCTTGGCAATTCCGACCCGGGCGGTCTCTTTAAGCGTCTCCCGAAGGAGAACATAACCCTTTTCCGCTTTCTTTTGAGGAACAAGGATGTACGGTTTCTCAAAGAATTCGTCGCCAATTTCCGATTCCGCGACGAAATTCTGAATCTCGATCATCTGGGTAGCTTCGACGGAAGCTTTCTTAAAGTCCTCGTCCTCGAGGATGACGAAGTTATTCTTTGAGTATTCGTAGCCCTTGACGATGTTTTCCCAGGGCACCTTCTCACCGGTGGACTCGTTCACGCGCTCATATCGGATTGTGGATTTCGAGCGATTGTCCAACAATTTGAATGAGAGCTCTTTCTTCTTTTCGAGCGAGTAGAGAGTGACGGGCACATGAACCAGTCCAAAGCTAATCGCCCCTTTCCAAATGGGTCTTGCTGCCATGACAAAGTTCCTCAGCCATTGAGGTTCTTCTTGAACGAAATCGGAACCCCGAGAGTTTCGCGAGACGTCCTTGGTATCATCAAGCAACCGATTCGGATGAGCAGAATTCGGACTTTCTCCCTAATTGGCATCCTCTATCTGGCCGCGACTGCCCACGGCTTTGGAGTGACCGCCAAGAGCGCGATCATCGTCGACGAAGAGAGCGGAAAAGTGCTCTGGCAAAAGGACGCGTTCACCCCTCGCTATCCCGCCAGCACGACGAAGATCATGACGGGCTTGCTGCTTTTGGAGCACACGAAGCCTGCCGACTGGATCGTGGCGCCGAAGGGAGTGGAGAAAATTCCGCCGTCGAGTATGCACCTTCGGCCGGGAGAGAAAGTTTCCGCCCGGGGAATGCTTTACGCCTTGATGCTTCGGAGCGCCAACGACGGATGCGTGGCGGTCGCCTGCCATATTAGTGGATCCGTCATCGCATTTTCGAAGCTTATGAATGAGCGGGCAAAAGAGATTGGATGCCTGAACACCCACTTTCACAATCCCAACGGCCTGAACGACAAGGCGCATACGACTACGGCGTACGACTTGGCTTTGATGGCCCGGGAAGCAATGAAGAACCCCGACTTCCGCGAAGCAGTGCGGACCCAAAAGAAGACGATTGTCCGGAGCATCAACTTTAAAGATGTCCTCATGGAGAGCCACAATGCCTGGCTTGCCAAGGATGCGACGGCAGATGGGATCAAGACGGGATACACTCGGGATGCGGGCAAGTGCTACGTCGGCAGCGTCGTTCGGAACGGATACCGACTGATTACGGTGATCCTGAACAGTGAGGATTGGCAAGTCGATCATAAGCAGATGCTCGAGTGGGCATATAAGGCTCATACCAGAGAAGTAGTTGCGAATCCGGAAACGCCAATTGCAGCGGTCAAGTTAGATAACAGCAGTCCACACGAACTTCCCCTTGTGGTGAAAGTTCCCGTATTTAGGGTCCACCGAGTGGATGTTCCCGATCCCATGGCGACGAGTTTTGAGCTGAATCCCAATTTGCAGTCCCCGATCGATGCGGGGCAGCAGGTGGGAACGGTCACTTACTCGGACGGCTCGGGTTGGATCAAGGAAGTCCCGGTGTATGCCGGAGCATCTACAGACTACGATCCCCCACTGCTAGGGACCACGGCGGGTAAGTCGGTGTTCGGTATCCTGGGGTTAGCCGTATTCGGCAGCGTCGCCAGTCTCCGATCCAAGCGGCATAATCGATTCCATGCCAAGAGCCGCCGCCCGTTCAAATTCTAATTCTCCCAAACCTGCCGAGCAGGGACCCATGCGGTTGCACGTGTATATCGCGCATTCCGGCCTGTGCAGTCGACGCGCCGCAGAAAAGCTCATCGAAGAGGGTCGGGTGGAAGTCAACGGGGAGTTGGTTCTCGAAATGGGAATTAAGGTCGGCCCGGACGACGAAGTTCGGGTTGACGGTAATCCGGTTCGCATTTCGAAGCATTACACGGTTTTGCTGAATAAGCCGACCGGCGTGGTAACAACCCTCTCGGATCCCCAGAAGCGGCCGACTATCGTGCGGTATCTGCCGGACTACGGGGTGCGCTTCAAGCCGGTGGGGCGGCTGGATATGGATACCGAGGGTTTGCTGATTTGCACGAACGATGGCGAATTGGCCCACCGTCTGGCGCATCCGAGCTTTGGCATCGAGAAGGAGTATCAGGCGGTTATTTCTGGAATTCCGAGCGAGCGGGCGTTGAATGACCTCCGGCGAGGAGTGTTTATCGAAGGGAAGCGCACGGCTCCGGCAAAGGTCGAGGTTATCCACACCGAAGAGAGGAAGAACACTACCGGAATCCGCATCACCATCCACGAAGGCCGGAAACGGCAGGTCCGGAATATGTTCGAGCTGGTCGGCCACCCGGTGAAATCGCTTCGGCGAATTCGGATTGGACCGCTTCGCATACGAGGAATGCGGCCCGGGGAGTGCCGACTTCTCGGGAAGGATGAGTTGAACGAATTGCGCACCTTGGTCGCGCTGCCTACCGAGTGAGACTGTTTCTTGCGGCCGATCTGACTGCGATTCAAGTAAACGCCTTGGCACGGTTGGTCGATGCGGCCAAGATTGCGGCGCCATTTGATTGGATCCGCTGGCTTCCCCGAGAAAATTGGCACGCCACCTTGGCGTTCATTGGAGATCGCGGAGACGGCGACGTGCCCGCATTGATCGATCGGGTCGAACCGCACCTCCGGCCTCAAACTGGGCTGCTGGTAAAGCCAGGACGAATTCAAGCCTTTCCATCGAGAGGGAATCCAAGGTTGCTTGTCTTAAAGGGCGACAGCGACTCCAAGTTGGATCAACTGGTTTTCAAGCTCCATCAGTCGGTGGGTTTGAAGCCGCCGACGCCATTTCGATTCCATGTGTCGGTGGCGAGGTTTAAGGAGTTGGACAAAGAGCACCGGGACCGATTGCTATCGGCAATCCGCGATTTGGAGGCGCTTGCGGAGCAGTGGACTATCGAATCGATCAGTCTGTATTCCAGCAAATTGCACCCAACCGGCGCGACTTACCAGCGCATTCAGACGTGGGAGTTCTAAGTCGGGCGGTAGATGATGAACTCAAACAGTACCGGACAATGGTCGGAGCCATTGGTAAATAGGGTTCTTGCTGATTGCGGCCTCAAGTCGGTGGTAAAGGCATAATCGATCCGTTGAAGTGGAAAGCTGGAAGGGTACGTGAAACCGGTCAGCCATCCCGAGTCCACAAAGGAGTCGTTGAATGACCTGGCCAACTTGTTGTAGACCTGACCGCGGGGAGGACAGTTGAAGTCGCCGGCGATCACAGTGTCTTTGCGGCCACGGTAGCGCTGAATGAGGATGTCCGCTTCCCGGTCATGAATCCGGGCGATGTTAAACATGTGCGTCGGCAACCCCCAAAACTGCATTACGGCTTGGCGACCGATGCTAAACGACGCGAGTTGGACGCTGACAACCGTCAAACCAGATTCCAATTTCACTTCCAGCGCCTCTGAAATCCCGGGAGTGAGCGGGAATGTACGCTTGTCGATGATCCTCTCTTTGGCGGCGATCGCTTTTCCGCTATAGAACTCCAGGTGGTATCCCGGGGGAAGTGCCCCCATTTGATTCGCCTCTTGGAAGCAGATGACGTCCGGGTTGGCGGCACGGATGGTAGCCAACGCGCGATCCCAACCCATCGTACAGTTCTTGATGTTGAAGGTCATGAGGGTGAAACGCGGCCCCTCATCGGCAATTTTAAGGCGGTGGGGACAGTTGATCCCCAGAAGCAAATAGGAAAAAATCGCGCCGGCAATAAGATTCAGAGTCAGTGACTTTTTACGCCGCGAAACCAGCGCCCAGATCAAAAGGATAACGAGTGGAATGAAATAAACCGCCTGCGGCAAATAGGCGACGAAAGTGGTCCAGCGCGTCCGTTCGGCAACGTACGCGCCGAGGAAGAAGATTGCCAACAGAAAGCAGATATTGAAGATGGAAAGGCGCCAAAGCCAACTCTTCTTTTGTGGTGTTTGATCCGCCAATTACTTAGCCTTGATAAACGGCATGAGCGCGCGCAGGGATCGGCCGACCGCTTCGATCGGATGCTTGGATTCGCGTTCTTGGAAGGCTTTCATGTGGGGACGCCCGGCTTCGTGCTCGGCTACCCACTCTCGGGCGAAGCTGCCATCTTGAACGCGTTTCAGGATGTCTCGCATGGCTTGACGAGTGTGGTCGTCGACAATCTTCGGTCCGGCGGTGTAGTCGCCCCACTCCGCGGTGTCGCTGATTGCCGAGCGCATGTAGTTCAAGCCGCCGACGTAGAGTAAGTCCACGATTAATTTGGTTTCGTGAAGACACTCGAAGTAGGCGGCTTCGGGTTGGTAACCGGCTTCGACCAAGGTCTCAAATCCGGCTTTGATCAGCGCGCTCATTCCGCCGCACAATACCGCTTGCTCGCCAAAGAGATCGCACTCGGTTTCTTCCCGGAAAGTGGTCTCCATGATTCCCGCCCGGGCGCAACCAATTCCCCAGGCATAGCTTAGGGCGATCTCCTTGGCCTGGCCCGTGAAGTCTTGTTGGACCGCAACCAACGCAAGCAGGCCGCTGCCATTTTGGAACTCTTCACGCAGTCGGTAGCCGGGACCCTTGGGGGCCACCATTGCCACGTCTACAAAAGGCGGCGGCTGGATCAGTCCGTAATGGATGGCAAATCCGTGGGCAAAGAGGAGCGCTTGTCCGCTACGAAGTCCGTCGACGACTTCGGCGCAGTAGAGCTCCTTCATGGCGACGTCGGGCGTGCAGAACATGACCACGTCCGCCCATGGGACAACTTCGGATGCGAGCCCGACGGTAAATCCTGCTTCGGCCGCCCGGGCTCGAGATGCACTCTCAGCTGGCAAACCAATTCGAACATCGACGCCTTGATCCCGCAAATTCAGGGCATGCGCGTGACCCTGATTCCCATAGCCGAGGACGGCTACTTTCTTGGATTTGATGATCCCCGGATCGACGTCTGCCTCGTGGAAAAAAGTTGCCATTGGATTGCCCGACAGTTTACTGTCGAAGGGGTCAGGAAATAAGAAAAGGGCCCTTCCGAACGTCGTTCCAGAAGGGCTTATCCGTCGACGCTGGACATCTCAAGAACATTCAGACGTCGTCGTTGTCGAGACTCGCAGACCTTGGGTCCTAGCGGGACAGAAGATCCGCGGGGATGTTTCCTGGTGGCGTGCTTGTCTCCACGTTTTTATCCTAACACCGATCTCTCAGATCGAGTCAAAGAATAGGCCACTAAAGGGTATTTAGGAATTTTTCCGCAAGTTTCGGTGAGGTGAGCCTAACAACATTTCGCCCTTCTGAAATCCAGTTTTGGATTCTTCGACGTTTATTGCGAAATGACTTGAAGTACCACAGGAGAATCGATTCGCGTGAAAGCACGATCCGCCACGACTCTTGGTTCCCGTTGCAAATGGGATTCTTGTCGACGACGCGGAGGAAGGTGCGCTTGAGAAGTCGCGCAAAGGAAACGACTCTCGGATAATCGAGCGCCACGATAAGTTCGGCTCCGGCCAAGGGGAGGTCCATCCACTTGGCATAGGCGGTATCCAGCACCCAGGCGTCCTTCTCACAGACGGATTGGATTCGGCGCCGCTGTTCTTCCGCCGAAACTTCAACCCAACCGGGTTCCCAAGTCAGTTGATCTGCCTCGATAAAAGGGAGTTCGAGTCGCTCGGCAATGCGCCGGGCGAGGGTGGTTTTTCCGGAGCCGGTGACACCATAGACGAGGATTCGTTTGGGGGTCAGCCGAGTTTCATCTCCGGCAGGGGAGAGTTGGGCGCCAGTCTGGCCAGCCGCGACAGATACAAGGCCAAATCGCCCGGTTTGTGGCCATCGCGATTGCTGAGCACCATGATCACCGTGTGTTCGTCCATCTGAATTCGCCAACTGCTATTCGCTCCCAATTGCGATCCGCCGTGGACGGCGGCCTTGTGACCACCGTCGTTGGCGATACTCCAACCCAGCGCCATGGTCGAATCGCCTGACTTAGGCTTCTGGATTGACCACATTTGTTCCAAAGTTTCGCGCTTGAGGATCTTGCCCGATTCGATCGCACTTCCGAGGTTGCACATCCCAATCACCGTTGCCTCGTAACCGCCGCCTGGGTACTTCCAGGAAAGATCGTCCCGGCCGACGGGCTTGTTCTTGTCTTGAGACCGGTCGTAGATCTTCGTGCGATTTGGATTGGAACCGGTCTCGCAGGCGACCCCCTGAATGCCCCAGGCTCGCAGTCGCTCGATGGCGTAGGTCCGGTACGGTTTCTTCACGATTTTTTCGATGACCGCGCCAAGGATGGTGAATCCATGGGTGCTATAGCTGTACTTTTCACCCGGGGTGAAGAGGAGCGGATCTTTGACGAACCGATCCAAAGCGGAGAATGAAGTTGGATAGTTTTTAAGAGGCGGCTCGTTGCCATAGTGACGCACGCCCGATTGATGACAAAGGAGGTCGCGGATGCGATAAATGTGATGGGCGGGTAGCTCTGGCAACACCTGCCGCACGGGCCAATCCAGATTCAACTTGCCCTGTTCGACAAGCTCGAAGATCATGGTGGAGGTGATGGGCTTGCTTACCGAAGCAAGGCGAAAGTAATCGGTTGTTTGGACCGGGATCTTTCTTTCCACGTCGGCGAATCCGAAGCCTTTGGCGAAGATGATCTTGCCGTTCGTGGCGATCGCGACGGAGATGCCGGGAACGTCGTAATGCGCGCGGTAGCGCTCGATCTGTTCGCTGGCGAATTGACTTCGATCCCAGGTGGTTTGAGCGCTGGCGAGTCCGGCAAGCGCAAAAAGGATTAAGGACGAATATCGCCGCATATCGCTATCCTACTCCGGGCTGGCAAATATGCGTGCTTTTCCAATTTCGGTCGCCAGTTTGAAAGGGACCCTCGTCTAAAACCCAGAGAGGAGAGCAACGTCTCACGGAGCCCACCTTCTTCGAGAAAGCAAAAGCAAAGGCCGGGTTCTGGAGCCCTCAATCTTCACCCGGCCGAACTCCCACAAAATCTACTTTGGCGGCTTGCAGACTTTGCAGGGCTTGTAGCCTTTCTTTTTGGCCTCGGATAGCTTCATCCCCTTAGACCCGTGCTTCAGGGTGCAATTCTTCTTGTGATAGGACTTGCCCTTTTCCGTGCAGTAGACCATGGGGTCGGTGACCGCATAGGCGGATGCGAATGCGCCGAGAATCGCGATGGAAGCGACAAGGTGAGTAACTCTTCTCATGCCGCCATTTTAGAAGGATTGGTGTAGCATTGCAAGCCTTTTAGGGAGCCATTTGCAAAGCTGTTAATTGCCGCTCTTTTTGAGCCGGTTCATCCCGCACGATTTCGTTGTACAACGAATCTCGCTCGATCGGGATGCGGTGGACTTCCTCGATCATCTTGATCATGTTATCGCGGGTGAGCGCCTGGCTCTTATTGCCGAACTCCCCTTCCTTATAGGTGATTTCGTATTCGTGAACGGTCCCGTCGGCGTCGTCCGCGCCATACCAAAGCGCCATTTGGGTAACGGGAACGGTATTCATGATCCAGAAGCTCTTGATGTGCTCAAAATTGTCGAGCATCAGGCGGCTGACGGCGATGTTGCGCAAATCGGTGTCGGCGGTCGGTTTAGGAATGTGCTCGAGCTCGGTGGCTTCGGGGTGGAAACTCAGCGGCGTCATCGTGAGGAAGTTGCCGGTCTCATCCTGCAATTCGCGCAGTTGGATGAGGTGGTCCACGCGCTCTTCG
>DATFHI010000032.1:0-16873 GCA_035248525.1 Fimbriimonadaceae bacterium
GATGTCCAGCGAGCTACCCCAGGATGACTCCACTTTCGCCTGGCCGTCGCTTAGACCCTCGAAATACCGATCCTGTCCCGAGAGGTCGACAAATGCCGCGAGGGACCCGGATCCCCTGGCCATGCTTCCGATCCCGGTTGGCCCCTGATATCGATCGTCGCCACCGGCGTCGATAAATATCGCCACTCCGTTGCCCACTGCGGCGGCAGGGTGGGATTCTCCGCCTGCGTATAGGTCATCGCCGCTTCGGTCGAGGAGCACGCCCATTCCTCGGTCGCCACCAAATCCCTGACCGGGCGATTGAGTTACCAGATAGGTGTCTTGGCCGACGCTGTCGACGAGGTATCCCGCTCCCATTCCCACGCCAACTCCCTGGCAAGAGGCAGCGCCAACATAAACATCCGCTCCGCCCTCGTCCATAAGGGCTCCTACCCCTTCCGACCCGCCATAACCCTGAACCATGTATCCGGCATTGTAACGGTCATCGCCGGCGGCATCGAGCAGCAAACCGAACCCGCCTGGACCCATTCCGGTGCCCTGGGATCCGCATTTTCCAGCGGCAGCTCGGTAATCGTCCTCGCCCGATCGGTCGAACAAAATTCCGACCCCAAAATCCCTTGCCGAACCTTGGGAATTGGTTCTCGAAAGATAGCGGTCGATTCCTTGGGAATCGCTGCAGATGCCAATCCCCCAGGCGCCGAAGCCTGCCGAAAGACTCGCGGTCCGAAAATCGTCATTCCCTTGATCGTCGTAGAGAATCCCTACTCCGCCAATGCCACTTCCAAGCGAAATCGACTTGCCGCGGTAGACATCGTCGCCCTGCATGTCATACAGCAAACCGACTCCGAATGCACCCGCCCCGAGGGCTAAATCCGGACCTTCATAATTATCGTCGCCGCCGAGATCGATGCAAAGCGACCCGTATCCGACCCCTGCTCCATAGCGGCCCGAATAGTGGTCATTGCCGCCCAGGTCGATGGCAAGTACAACGTCGTTTTCATGGTGGCGGTCATCCCCGATTCCCCCAATCTCCACCGTTACCCCCTCTACCGTCGCTCGTAGATTCCCGGCAAATCCTTGCCGGGCGGATTCTCTGAGCTTGGGAATCTCCAACTGAAGCGCTTGGCTCAGTCCCTGCCCCGCCCACCGGATGTACTTGAAGTCGACTTTCGCGATGAGTGAGTTGAACTCTGTTCTGGATGGCAACGGCTGTTTTACGAAGTCGAAAGTGGGCTCGGCCTCTAGACTCGCAAAACGTGGCGCAGCCTCGATGAGGGTCCGCCGCTCTGTGGGAGAGAGCTTCTGCAAGCCTTGTCGAATCCGCTCGTTGCAGGTGAGGATAGCCTTGGCGAGCCGACTCACCGAGTCCCTTAACTCAGCGGGAACATCATCGGGCACTTCTGCAGACACCGGCTCTTCAGAAGGCAATTGGCCGTCAGCGAAGTATTCGGTTCGAAGATGAGCCAGTAACTGATATGGCGTGCCACTTTTTATGGAGTTGGACAGCGCGCTTAATGCTTCCAGCCCTTTGTTCGGATCTGCGGTCGCGTTCAAGGTCCAAGGGGTACCGGCGGTTGCTCTGGACCTCGATAAATCCGCCAAGCTCAGGTTGGAAATGAACAGGGCGTCCGAGAGTGCGGCCTGCTCCTCCTTAGTAAATTGGGCGTGGCTAATTGCCGACATGCCAACCAAGGCGACTGCGAAGAGGACTCGCCGCATAGGTTGCAGGGTACCGCAGGGCTATCGAATGTCGAAAAGTTCGCCCCGAACTACCTTATCGGGAGCGCCGGAGAGATCCAGATTTCCGGCATCGACGCCTCCCTTCTCCTTCAACTCCGAAAGGATTTGCGTGAGCCCAGCCTTTGAATAGCCGCCCAGGGTAGCAATGGGAGATCCCATTTTGGCAATGAGGACCATGTCGAACTCGCGCTCGGCTTTGAATTTCTTGGCGGTTGCTCGGGCCGCATCGGCATACACGCGCAATTCGCCTCCCAGTTTGTCGGTTAGATCTAACGCATCGCCATCCCCGGAAACGACGGCAACCATCGCCCGGGTCCCGACCCCTTTGGCGATGAGCGCCAACTGCTTTGCCACCGCTTTCTGCTGATCCTCCGCCTTGTCCAAGAAAATGATGAGCACCGGACCGCGCAAGGAAGCGAGTTGAATCTGCTGGGGAGCGGGCCCGGAAACGTTGCCATTGTAGGACTTGGTGGGAATGGAGTTTCTTCCGATTGCATTTGGGGCCAACCCCGCCACTCCTGCTTCCCTCTTTTCCAAAAAGCGGTTGAAAGTCAGGCCGTTCGCACCGTAGAATTGGCCCCGAAAGCCTCGCTCGCCCCCGCCGGAAGCGCTGACGTGGCAGTATCCGCACGGTTGGTTTTCGCGCCTTGCATAAATGGGTCGGGCTTCCGCCAAAAAGGCGCTCGTGGCCAATAACAACGACGTGCCCGCCGCAATCGCTTTCGCTCTCATCTCCCTAACTGACGCTCGATGGAATCCTAAGTTCTGGCGATCATTCTTTGGCCCAGAACATTTCGCCGGCATCCTCGAAGATGACGGCCTCTTTCAGCACGCTCATCGCCTTCCGCAAACCTTCCAGAGGCGACATCAAACCATCCTCATGCTCGATGCTCAACACGAAATCGTAGCCCGCCATCCGCAAGTTGCTGCAGAAGTCCTTCCACCACCCCAGAGTGTGGCCATATCCGACTGACCGGAACACCCAGGATCGGGCATTGATGTCGCCGTAGCTCTTGGCGTCCAGGTTGCCGTTAAGGGCGGCGTTGTAGGTGTCGATGCGGACGTCTTTGGCGTGAACGTGGAATAGCGCGCCCTCACGTCCGAGTTCGCGAACCGCGGCGATCGGATCGATGCCCTGCCACCAGAGGTGCGACGGATCGAAATTGGCGCCGATCTGCTCGCCCGCCGCCTTGCGAAGCTTCAGCAAGGTGTCATTGGAATAGCACACGAAGCCCGGGTGCATTTCAATCGCGAACTTCACGTTGTGCTGCTTCAAAAACGCATTCTGCTCTTTCCAATAGGGGATGACCCGCTCCTTCCACTGCCAATCCAGCACATCGCGAAATTCATCTGGCCAGGCGCAAGTAACCCAGTTGGGATTGGCGGCATTTGGACCGTCGCCGGGGCAACCGCTGAACCCGTTTACCACCCCGATCCCCAACGCGCTCGCCAGCTTTACGGAATTCACGAACGCCTGATGGTGGTCCTCGGCGACCTTCTTGTCCGGATGTAAGGGATTGCCATGGCAAGAGATGGCGGAGATAATCAAACCTCGGTCGGCAACCTCTTTCAACAGCGAATCGCGCGCCTCTTTGGATTCAAGCAGTTTCTCCATCTCCAGATGCGCCGCTCCCGGATACGCGCCGCCGCCAAACTCCACCGCCTGAATTCCCTCTGCCTTGACGAGGTCGAGCGTCTCCGCCCGAGTCTTGTCTCCAAACAACGCCGTGAAAATGCCGATCTTCATAGGTTCATTCTAGCGAAATTGACCACTCTTAACTGCAAGGATAGTAAGTTTATGATAGGATAAAATAGGTGCAACTGCATTATCAGGAGTCGCACTACGAGCGTTTGAGGCTGTATATACACAGACGGTTGCGCCAAAAACCAGCAATTCAGGATCGGAGCATATGAAAAGAAAGCTGAAAATTACTTACACTCTCCTGATCTTAATTTGTGCAGTATTAGGTTACTCACAGACCTTAATTCCAGGAAAGACTATTCGCACAAGTGCGGATATTTCCCTAACATCGGCCGCCAACAAGGCAAGAGACTTTTTAGTTCTGCTCGATATGACTCCTGGAATTGTCGACTCATACAAGGGGCAACTTGGGAAAAGATATGGTTTCCCAGGTCGAAGATTGTGGAATATAACGACCCCAAGTGCATGGGTTCACCTGGATTCTCAGAGCGGGATTATTACCAGTTTTGTAGATCACAAGAGACTAGATGACCGCTATCGAGGGCGCAATCGAACAGGTAAAAAGTTCACGACTGTCGAAGCAACGGCGAAGGCCCACCTTCGAGCAATTGCTACCAAACTTGGTGTATCGGCCAACACTCAATTGACAGGTTACAAAATGGTTGGAGATGGGATTGGTCAGGACAGCAACCCCATGGGCTATTTTGGTTGCGTATTTAAAAACTCCGCGGGCGAAGTTGTCGCCACGCTCTCATGTGACATTCAGGATGGAGCCCTCTTGGAATACTCTCGTTCGCGAGATCGTTGACAGCCGAACGGCGCAGGGTCGGACTCCTGCTCAGGTCCCGGTGACACGCCGCTAATTCGCAACCGGGCGTCAATTTAACTTGATGCCTGAAACGGAAACCAAGACGCCAGATGTGAAGTCCGAATCCAACCTGCCCAGGGTGAAAGAGATCCTCGGGGTGGCAGTGCGGTATGGGATGTCGGACTACGTCGAGACCATTCCCGTGCCGGGTGGACGAGCCCTGCTGGAGGCGGTTGCCGACTCCAAGCTCTCAGAGCTGCCCAAAGAAGAGCGAGTCCGACTTGCGCTGACCGAGCTGGGTCCGACGTTCATCAAAATCGGCCAGTTGCTCGCTACCAGGGTGGATTTAGTTGGGCCGGATTTGGCGAAAGAGCTCTCCAGTCTGCATGCCGACACCCCGACCGACGAGCCTGAAGTTGTAACGGCCACGATCGAGCGCGAGTTGGGACGTCCGCTGATCGGCGTTTTTACGACCTTTGATCCTGTCGCTTGCGCATCCGCATCCATCGCGCAGGTACACATCGCGACGCTCTGGTCAGGCGAAGTGGTCGCGGTAAAGGTTCAAAAAGCGGGGATCGAGGAGAAGATTGCGGCCGATTTGGCGGTGATGGAATCTCTGGCAGACATGGCCGAGGGCAAATCGGAATCATTGAAGGATTGGCACCTGAAGCGCCTTGTCGAGGAGTTCAAGCGGAGCCTGCTCAACGAACTCGATTTCCACCGCGAACTCCGAAACCTTGAAACCTTCCAGCGGAATTTTGAGGATGATCCCACTGTCCACTTCCCTCGCACTTGGCCGGAGTACTCCTCCCGCCGGGTATTGACAATGGAGTATCTGGAGGGCCCATTGGGAACGGACATCGAAGCGATTCAGGGTGCGGAGTGCGATCTCAATGAATTTGCTCGTCGGGGAGCAAAGATCTATTTGGACATGATCTTCCGCGATGGTTTTTATCACGCCGATCCCCACCCCGGAAACCTGATGATGCTGCCCGGCGGCGTGGTCGGAATTTTGGATTGCGGCATGGTTGGTCGGGTCGATGAAGCTCTGCGCGACGACGTTGAAAGTCTAGTTGCGGCCATTGCCGATGGGGACATCGACGCCCTGACAACCACCATTTGGACTCAAACTAACGGCCAGCCGGAGCAAGCCAAGGAGGATTTGCGAAACGACATCGCCACCCTTCTGTCCGAATCAAAGAACCCGGTCGGCAATTTGGATATCGGACTCATTTTGAACGGAGTCTTGGATATCTTCCGCAAGTATCGCGTGACGCCTAGACCCGGACTCGTGCAGTTGATTCGTATGCTGGTGATTTTGGATGGCACCGCTCAACGGTTGAGTCCAGATTTCAGTTTGGACTCGATCCTGCGGCCGTATCAGGATGAAGCTATTCGGCGCCGGCTGGACCCCGGCAGAATCATGAAGCGCCTCCAGCGTAGCTTCATCGAGTGGGACAAGTTCATCCAGGTACTCCCGTCGGAGCTGATGAGCACATTGCAAAGGGTGAAGACCGGGGAGTTCCGAGTCGGCCTGGAGCACCGGCATCTGGACTCGGTGGTGAACCGCTTGGTGCTAGGAATCTTAACTGCCGCTCTCATCCTGGGCTCTTCCCTCCTTTGGAGTTTGAAGGCCCCGCCGTTGATTGCGGATATTTCTATCTTTGGTTCAATCGGATTCGTGGTGTCGGTGGTTATGGCCTGGGTGCTTTACCGCTCAATTAGGGAGTCAGGCAAGACAGTGCCCAAGGATTGACCATTTGCACCAAGCGACCAAGTTATCCTGGCAGAGATCGAAGCTCGATCTTTGTCACAGGTTTGGAGCCACGCGGTCGGTTTCTCCAATCACGTAAATCATGAAGCCGGCGGCAGCGATTTGGACGATTTGCATAATCACCAGCACCAATCCAATCGGGCCGGAAAACATGGATCCAAGCACGGCCCCCGCCAAACCGAAGAGGCCGAATATGATTTGCAATCCGCAAAGGAAGTTGACTATTCCTCGAGCAAGTTCCACTCTGAAGAGGAGTCCGATTCCAACCAATGTTGTCACCGCGGCGATTGCGATTCCAATGTAACTAAAGAAACTAAGCCCCATCTCCACTCCCATGAACTTTTCATGGGATCGTACGAAAATCATCGAGATATCGTATATCCCCGAGAGAATGTAGAAGACCGCGAGAGAATAATAAGCGCCCCAGATCCATTGAGCAACCGGCCGAGCTTTATTTGGCTTGGGAGCATCAGCCGGCCTTGCCACCTTCGAGACGTCGGCATTGCAGAACTGACACACCTGTGACCAGGCGGGAAGCGAAGCTTGGCAACTCGGACATCTAATCACGGCAGTGATAATAACAAATCTTAAATCAACTGACAATGTCCGACCGACAAATGGCAGTTCATCCGCCCTTATCAGATCGAAGCTGCCTAAGGAACGCCTAAATCCCAAAATAGAAAAGCCCGCGATTGCGGGGCTTTCTGAAATATATCCGGGCAGCGCGCTTATCTTCCGATCCCGGCAGGCCGGGACAAGTACCTCCGCCGCTGAGAAGCTTAACTGCTCGCCAAGTGTTCGAAGTTGTGGAATGGGAACGGGTGGATCCAGAGATAGAAAAGCCCCGGCTTTCGCCGAGGCCTTCTGAAATATATCCGGGCAGCGCGCTTATCTTCCGGGAGGCTGCCCTCCAAGTACTTCCGCCGCTGAGAAGCTTAACTGCCGTGTTCGGAATGGGAACGGGTGTTTCCTTCTCGCTATGGCCACCCGAAAATCGAGTAGCGCAAGAGCGCTTAGAAAATCGTCCAGTGGCTTAAAGAAATATGCGTCAAACACTCGATAAAACTGCGAGTTGTTAAGCCCTCGACCAATTAGTATCGCTTAGCTTAATACATTACTGCACTTACACCTGCGACCTATCACCCGGTAGTCTTCCGGGGGTCTTACTCAAATGATGGGAAATCTAATCTTGAGGTGGGCTTGGCGCTTAGATGCTTTCAGCGCTTATCCCTGCCCGACGTGGCTACCCAGCGTCTGCGCCTGGCGGCACAACTGGTACACCAGAGGTCGGTTCACTCCGGTCCTCTCGTACTAAGAGCGACTCCTCTCAAATTTCCTTCGTGCGTAGTGGATAGGGACCGAACTGGCTCACGCCGTTCTGAACCCAGCTCGCGTGCCTCTTTAATCCGTGAACTCCGGAACCCTTGGGACCGTGTACAGCCCCAGGATGAGACGAGCCGACATCGAGGTGCCAAACCATGCCGTCGCTGTGAGCGCTCGGGCAAGATCAGCCTGTTATCCCCGGGGTAGCTTATATCCGATGAACCCTGACGTGCCCACGCACAATCAGAGGGTCACTTAGCTCGACTTTCGTCCCTGCTCGACCTGTGTGTCTCGCAGTCAATCGCACTATATACCTATATGCTCAACGGCTGATTTCCAACCAGCCTGAGTGCAACTTTAGACGCCTCCGTTACTTTTTGGGAGGCGACCGCCCCAGTCAAACTACCCGCCTGTGATTGTCTCGTACCCCGATCAGGGGCACGGTTAGTAAACCAGATGCAGAAGGGTGGTGTTCCATTGGTGCCGAGGCTCCCACCTACGCTCTACATCTACATCCAGCTTACAATCACAAGGTGTAGTGAAGCTCCACGGGGTCTTTCCGTCCTACTACGCATAGCCCGCATCTTCACGGGCACTACAGTTTCATCGAGCTTCTCGTTGAGACAGTTCCCAAGTCGTTACGCCTTTCATGCGGGTCGGTATTTAGCCGACAAGGAATTTCGCTACCTTAGGACCGTTAGAGTTACGGCCGCCATTCACCAGGGCTTCGATTCAATGCTTCGGGTTGCCCCTAACATCTCCTGTTAACCTACTGGCATTGGGCAGGCGTCAGCCCCTATACTTCGACTTTCGTCTTAGCAGAGACCTGTGTTTTTGGTAAACAGTCGCCTGGGATGCTTCGCTGCGGCCCCTTGCGGGGCGCCCCTTATTCCGAAGTTACGGGGCTCGTTTGCCTAGTTCCTTAACGAGAGTTCTCTCGAACGCCTGAGTCTCCTCGACTCACCTACCTGTGTCGGTTTGCAGTACGGTCAGATACATAGTATTGCTGTGGGGATTTTCTCGGCCCCCCTCATTCCAACTTCGTTCACCCCGAAGGGATCCCTTCGCCGATTTCGGCCTTTCCGCCAAACTTTCATCTGGCCCAGCCTAAATCTAGCCCGCAACAACCAACGGTGCGGGATTGGAAATCAAGAAGCGTCCTCCCATTGCCTATGCACTGGGTCCGGAATTTCGACCGGATGTCCATCGGCTACGCCTTCTGGCCTTGCCTTAGGGACCGCCTAACCTCCGTCTGACGAACATAGCCGGAGAAACCTTAGGTTTTCGGCGCACAGGATTCTCACCTGTGTTATCACTACTCATGCCTGCATTCTCGCTCGTACACGCTCCACCTGTGCTTCCGCTCAAGCTTCACTGCTGTGCACGACGCTCCCCTACCGATCATTCTAAAAGAATGATCCCGAAGCTTCGGGAGATGACTTTAGCCCCCTTACATTATCCGCGCAAGATCACATTCGGCCAGTAAGCTGTTACGCACTTTTTAAAGGGTGGCTGCTTCCAAGCCAACCTCCTGGCTGTTTACGCGATCTCACATCGTTTCACACTTAGTCATCGTTTAGGGCCCTTAGCTGTCGATCTGGATTGTTTTCCTTTTGACCACGGATCTTATCACTCGCAGTCTCACTGCCTTGCTTATACTTAGGTATTCGGAGTTTGGTTGGGTTCGGTAAGCGGGTAAGCCCCCTAGCCCATTCAGTGCTCTACCCCCTAAGCACAACGCAAAACGCTGCACCCAAATGCATTTCGGGGAGAACCAGCTATCTCTGCGTTCGATTGGCATTTCACCGGACTAACCACAGCTCATCCCGAGATTTTTCAACATCAATGAGTTCGGTCCTCCATGTTGTATTACCAACACTTCAACCTGGCCATGGCTAGATCACGCAGTTTCGGGTCTACTGATGCTGACTTGACGCCTTATTCAGACTCGGTTTCCCTCCGGCTCCGGCGCTAAACGCCTTAACCTTGCCAACACCAATAACTCGCAGGCTCATTCTGCAAAAGGTACGCCATCACACTTGGCCGGATTGCTCCGGTCATGGTGCTCTGACTGTTTGCGGGTTGTGCGATTTCAGGTTCTATTTCACTCCCCTACCCGGGGTTCTTTTCACCTTTCCCTCACGGTACTGGATGCACTATCGGTGACAAGATGTATTTAGCCTTACGCAGTGGTCTGCGCAGATTCACACGGGGTTCCACGTGCTCCGTGCTACTCGGGTACCACTTGAATTCGATCTGAGTTTTCAAATACGGGGCTCTCACCCTCTATGGCGGTGCGTTCCAACACTCTTCTTTTAACTAGCTTCGATCTTCTTTTCTAACTTTCTCTAACTCAACCAACCTTTGCAGATCGGCTCAGTTAGGGAAAGTTAGTAGTGGCCCCACGACCCCAGAAGGCAAGCCCTCTGGTTTAGGCTCTTCCGCGTTCGCTCGCCGCTACTTGCAGAATCTCTTCGATTTCTTTTCCTCTGCTTACTTAGATGTTTCAGTTCAGCAGGTTGCCTTCACGACCCCTATGTATTCAGGATCGGATTGCCAGGCATTACCCTGACAGGATTTCTCCATTCGGAAACCCCAGGATCAACACTTCTGTGCAGCTCCCCTGGGCGTATCGCCGCTTTCGCGTCCTTCATCGGCATCTTGTCCCTAGGCATTCGTCGTACACCCTCTTAAGCTTAAATTTCACTCGCAGCTTTATCGAGTGCTCGATGCATATTTCTTTAAACCACTATTCGATTTTCAAAGAACTCTTCGCAGGCCGCATCGCCTTTTCAGGTCAGCGGCAAGAGGAAATGATACCAGCCTGGACCACTCATGTCAAGGGCCCGTATGAATTTCGTAAGGAAACTCCGTCGATGGCGGTAGAGGACACACATATTGCCCCCTGTTCCTCTCGTGTTAAGTATATGACGCCCCCTTAACGGGCCGAATTACACTTCAAAATAAGACCCAGGACCGCGCCCGCCGGGCCTAGTGCATTTCCCGATCGCCGAGCATCAACTGGATCTGATTGATCTGTCCCAAATGGTAAATCGCGTTCCATGCAGGCAGGCTCAAAACGTCTGCCATAGTTACCACCGTCCCACCGCCAAACGGCAGCGTGACCTCTTCATCCAACTTCCCTTCCGGAAACTCAGTAATTGCTTGGCACAGTTCCGCGGTCGAACTTCGGGCCGCCTCTACGCACTTTGCGATCGTATCGTAAGATGCCCGGGCTTTCATCGCCTCTTGGATTTCGTGTTGACCCTCGGGGACGCGGCGCTCCCGGATTATCGGAAGAAACCACGCCGCCTGCGCGGCGACTTCTTGCATTTGCTGCAAGGCCGAGCGGGCATGCTCGCCCGGAGTCCAATTTTCCTTGTCCAGAGGCATCGCCTCCGCCGTGCGGCAGATATCGTCGACTGCTTTCTGGGTTTGCTTGACGATCTGGTCCAGGTAGCGCATGCGCCTCACTTTACCGAGACAACTTTCGGCTCGTCACATCAATTTGAGTTTAATTGGCGGAACCCGAAAAGTTTTTGTATAGCCGTTCACGACAGGGTTGCTGAGCCAACCCAACTTGAGTGCTTCAATCTAGTGAAGCTCACTCTTAGTCCTGCCAGTGCATTTCCGTATCGCCATTAAGCAGTTGAATGTAATTCAACTGCCCGTCATGGTAATTCAGATGGGTCGCAAGAAATAGCGAAAGGTCGAACGCGGTGGTGTGGCCGCTCGGAGTAGGAATCTCGGCGTGCATCTGGTCGGCAGGAATCGCTTCCAATGCGGCGATGAACTCATCCATTGTTTGAGAAAATTCCGCGACCGCCTTTTCGCGAGTGGCAAACTCGACAGGCGTCATTGCCCAAAATTTCACGTCGAAAGGTCCCGGATCTTGGCCCTTTAATCGAGTTGCCAGCCGCCGATTCACATAACAAATCTCAAACAGGATATTGATCGGAGCGCGGGCGGCGCCGCCATACGATTCCAACAGTGCGGAGTCAGGAAGGGCCGCAACATCCCGAAGAAACCCATCCTTACCCCCCTTGACGGCGGCTAACGCATATTCCTTAGCATCAAATCCCATACTTAATCTCTCCTAGTGTGCCCGCGGTTGCTGACTATCCACTCCCATCGCCCCCGGGGGGCTGAGTACATCGATAATGAGCGTGTCTTCCAGGGCGTCGACCCCGTGCCATACATTGGCCGGGATGTGCAACACCTCGCCAAAGCTCATCACCACCTTTTCCTGCACTGTTCCTTCCTCCCCCAAGGTCCACTCGACTCTTCCCGCAATGACAATCGCCATCTGCTCGCTGACATGATGGTGAAGTGCCACATGGCATCCCTTCTCCAAGTGCACCCGGGCCAACAGCATCTGCTCTCCCTCGATCTTTTGCCGGTGGAGCAGCTCAACCGGGTGGTCGGAGGGAATCATGGACCAACTGTAGGGGATTGCACTCATATCGCAACTATTCTGGCACTACCGGTTTGCACCAGGAAAAATTACTGGGAATTCGAAAAATAAGGCAAAGTGGCACGATTCCACCGAACTGTTTTCCTCCGACAGTAGTACGGGTAAAGGATATCGATCGCGATATTTTTATTTAAGGAGGAGAAGTTAATGCGTATTCAACGGTTTTGGATCGCATCCCTGGCGGCTTCGATGGCGGTAATCCCGGCAGCGAGTCTCGCTTCGGACAGCGACACCGGTATGAATTTAACGTCCGTTGGAACTCAAGCGGTGTCTATCGACAGCGACGGGAGTCTGACTTTATCCACGATCGACAGCATGGGCAACCATTACAACGAGCAGGCGCTCGCCCTTATTGGCGACACCAACATCGTTCAGGGCCTGACCATCCAGCCGATGCCGGATACCCCAAAGGACGACAAGCTGATCGAGCTGCAAGAGCCTCCCAAGGACGAAGTTGCCCCGAAGAAGAAGTCTAAGGGCGGCGGCGAATTTGGAATTCTTGGCGCGGTCGCCGGCGTTGGCATGCTTGCCGGCGGATTGGGCGGAGGTAGCGGTAGCGGAGGAGGAGCCGGAACTATCGGTGGTGGCGGAACTGCCAGCGGCGGTGGAAACAGCGACCGTGGACCCGCACCCGTACCGGAACCCGCAACGCTCTGCGCACTCGGTTTAGGCGCCGTTGCGATGCTGCGTCGCAAGAGAAAATAGCTTTTACTTTTTGTCGACTGCCGGACGTTGGGAATTATTTGCCAACGTCCAGGCAATCGAACAAACCGTTCGAGCAACGCGTTCCATTTTGCGGAAGTCGATCTTGGCTACCTCGTCGCTGACTTGGTGGTAGTCGACATGAACTCCGTCAAAGAAAAACGCGATCGGTATTCCGTGCTTGGCATAGTTGAAGTGGTCGCTACGCTGATATAAATTTTCTGGATCGTTGGGCTGATCGTAGTGGTAGTCCAGGTTCAAGTTGTAGAGGCGCTTGTTGACCGTGGAAACTGTGTTGCCAAGCTGCGTACTTAACCTCCTCGATCCGATGACGTAAATCGAGTTCGGC
This sequence comes from Fimbriimonadaceae bacterium, assembly GCA_035248525.1. Taxonomy (GTDB): domain Bacteria; phylum Armatimonadota; class Fimbriimonadia; order Fimbriimonadales; family Fimbriimonadaceae; genus 55-13. The sequence goes on from DATFHI010000032.1 coordinate 12,873, forward strand.
CCCGTCAACATTTTGTTGGCGGGGTTTTTGTCGCCTGCCGGCTTTGATCGTCCGATCATGTCGATGTTCAACTGGGCAATGATAGAGTTGATTGGCACCGTAGGATGACTGGTGAAATACTCAGATCCCCAAAGCCCCTTCTCCTCACCTGCATGCCAAACAAAAATGACGCTACGTTTTGGTCGTTTTCCGCTAGCTAAAGCGTGAGCGATTTCAAGCGTGGACACCGTTCCGGATCCGTCGTCATCTGCACCATTAAAGATTTTGTCTCCGAATTCCGTATCCGCTGTTCCAACGTGGTCGTAGTGCGCCCCAACCGCCACATATTCATTCTTCAGCTTCGGGTCGCTGCCTCGCAGGATTGCCACAACATTCTTGGTTTGAACGGCGATCTGGTCCATGGCGACCTGCACCTTCACCTTTTTGGAATTCGATAGAGCGAAGGAGTCTCCCGCATTTCCCGAGGTGATATTAGATTGGAGATCGGAAAGAGTTACGTTCTCTCCCCTCAGGAGAATGTCAGCGGCGTTGGACGAAAGGTCTACAACCGGCATCGATGGCGCGATCCCCCAGTCTGGAAACAAGTCTCCTCGCGTGGCATTAGCTTGGGACCTCCAATTGGACGCCGCCGACTTCGGAGAGATCACCAAAACCGCAACCGCGCCTGCGTCGCGAGCCGCATCCTCAGATGCGCGAGCGCCTTCCATCTTTCCGGCAAAGTACTCCTTCCAGTCCCACTCTTTCGGGGTCATGTCCAGCCTGAGCGCAATCTTGCCTTTCAGGTCCAACCCTTTATATGGATCGATCCCCTTGCTTGGAATCCGGTATCCGTGGCCCACGTAAACGACGGAACCCTCTCCTGATCCTGCGGGAAAGTTGGGAATGAAGTCTTCAAATGCCTTGAGCTTTTGGCCGGCGATTTCAAGCGTCGTTCTTGATTCCGAAAACCGCGTCTGCTGAACGGGAAAAGTCTGGAAATAGCTTCCCTTGTTGCCCGGCTCCAACCCCGCTAATTTGAGCTGACTGGCCAGATAAAGAGCCGCCAGATCCAAACCTCGAGATGGAGTATCACGCCCCTCGAGCAAGTCGCTCGCTATGAATTCTAAATGCGCTTTTAGTCGGGAGCCGGTGATCGCCTGGACATTTCCTAATTGCGAAGGTTGGGCAGTGGAGTACGCCGCAATCAGGATCGCAGACATGAAAAAGGGCCGGAGACGCATAGCTCATACTATCGCCCCCCGCCCTCAATTAGTTGCAACTCTTGGCTTAATTCACCGAGAACAGACTGTCGGAGAGGCCCTGATTGACCTTGAGACCGGTGTAATAAGTCTCCCCCGCCAACGCGCCGTCTACGTTTTTGACCTGCATCTTCGTTGGCATCCAAACACCGTCTACGGCAACCGGATCGTTGTAGTAGAAAGTCGCCAATTGCTTACCCTTCTGGCTATACCATTCCCGCTTGGTCACATATTTCTTCTGCGGATCCACCCAGATTCGGTGCCGGCTCGTGTCATCCAGCGCGGCCGGATAGGTCACGTCAAACACGACATCGTTCGTCGCCCGATCCAACCGAACGAACTTCGCCTGGAATAGACCGTTAAACAGCGATGGCGTGAGGATGCCGAAGTCCAACAGCGTCTGCCGCCGGCCCGGTGATTTGGAGAGGTCTTGCCGTGAATTAACTTTGATTCGCGGGATGCGGATCAAGAGCTTGGGACCATTAATGATGTAGAGGACTTTCGTGTCCTCGACATTGGTTTCCAATCGAAGCTTAAACGGCTCTTTGACCTTGATATCGGTGTAGGGCACTCGGTAGCTCTTCCCGAAGTCGTCGTTGATCTTCACCAACTCCTTCTGATTCGCATACTTCACCCGAGCGGTCAGCGATGCGTCGTCAAAATTCTTCTGAACATACGAGTCGATGTTCTGACTGGTTTGGGCTACCGCCACTGCGACAAGCGCTCCTAATGCAATCATCTTCTGTAAATTCTATCCTTGTTGTGAGTTCTTGTCCGGTCCAACGTCCTGTGCCGCGGGCAGACCTTCTTTCCGACGTTCCAGCAATCCTCCCCGTTTCTTTCCCGGCCTTTTGGATTAAACTGGCAACGCAAGTGACCTCAGATCCGGTGGAACGGTTCTTCATGGAGCGCGCCGCGCGTCTGAATCGGCGTGCCCGGCTGCGCGTGATGACCAGCTCGGAAGTCATCGACCAGGCAATTCGCGTTTATCAGCAGCTCGGTCTAACCTTCCTGAAGACCTCGATTCTGCCCACTCTGTTGATCGTGGCGGCGTTCGCCTTTGTAGGGGACTACATCTTCCCTTCGCTCTTTACGACCCAGAACGCTTCCAGTTTAGAAACTCAGTTTAGCGAAGTCGCCTTCGCCACCATCCTTGCCGGGCTCGTCGGTGGCACGTTGGTCATCATTGGGGTCTCGGTTACATCGGCCATCGTGACCCACCTGGTATCCGACTTCATGCTCGGAAACGTTCCTTCGAGCGAGGGCGCGATTCGTGCCGCCACCAGAACGGTCGGTACCCTCATTAGAGTTCACTTTTGGGAATTTCTCCTTGGCTGCGGCGGGCTCGTCGCCTCGCTTGGACTCTCCATCCTCAGTTCGGCGTTGGACCAAAGCACGAGTCAAGACAATGTCGTCGCCGGCTTGATCGCGGTCCTTGCAATTGGCGGATTCTGCGTTAGCGGCATTATCTTCCTTTTGGTTGCGAGCCGGCACGCGTTGGCTGCCCCGATTGCAGTGTTGGAAGGCAAGGGCCCGCGGGAATCCGCGAAACGAAGCGCATTTCTGCTCAAAAGTTCGGGCCGCATTCCCTCCGGATACGGCCACGTATGGTCGCTGTTTACTGTGCTCTTTCTCGTCTCGATGCTGGTTGCCGGAGGATTAAGTGGCTTTTTGGAGGTGGTCGGGGTTCAGGCTTATCTTTCCCGCGAACTTCAAAACGTTCCCTACGGTGGCTTGCTCGATAAGGCCGTGGGGCTAATTCCCATGTTCCTGTGGATTTGGGCGATGGTGCCGGTCTGGTCGACCTCGATTACCATCATTTACTACGACCGTAGAATTCGATTGGAGGGATATGACATTGAAGCACTGGCCGCAGATGTCTGGCGTACGGATCGCCAAACTCGTTTCGAGTTGTAGTCTCTTCATTACGGTCGCCCTCTGCGCCGCCTCGGATATCCGCGAGTTCGATTCAGCACTGAAATCCGCGAAGGCGGCGAAACAGGTTTACAACGTCTCCCTACGGTTCAAGGATGTCGTAAATTCGGACCCAATTCTCAGCAAGATGCTCATTGATCTGAGGACGCCCGAAGCCGTCGTGCGATTCAAAAAGGCGGTTGCATTACGAGCGGCAGTTGCCCCCCAAAAAGCGGGCGGATTTGAAGCAATTCGATCCATCAAATCGAGTCCGCTCTACCGCGATCCTGGCGTCCAGGAAGAAAGCAACTGGCTTGATGGAGCGATGCGCCGACTGCTCGGCCTGCTGCGCCGTCCTAAGCCTCCCTCCATCGGCCACGTTCCCACCCTCGGAGTTCCAGGTTGGATTATTCCCACCATGTGGTTCATTCTGGGCGGCGCCGTACTCTTCTTGCTATTCCTCATGCTTCGCCACATCTCTTGGAAGCGGGGACTTAAGCGCAAGGCCACGGCCATGCTGGAGGATGACGAGCCAGAACGCACCTTGGACGAATGGTTGGCGAACGCGGACGAGCACTTTCGTGCCGGAAGATACCGAGAAGCAGTCCGGGCCATGTACCTATCCTGCCTACTCAAGTTTGACGAAGCCGGCGTAGCCAGGTTTATCCGCGGTGAGACCAATTGGGAACATTTAAGCCGGATCTCCTCCAGCATTAAGAAGCCGGATTCCGTTGACTTTCGCCCGCCCACCCAAGCCTTCGATCGCATTTGGTATGGGCACCATGTGCGGGGACCTGAGGACGTGGAGCAGTTCCGCGCTTGGTATCAGCAGATCACCGAGGCTCTCAG